>DAIMGD010000012.1:0-18832 GCA_036724165.1 Rhodanobacter sp. | reverse complement strand
TCTTCCTGCAGCGCGGCGCGCACCACGTCTTCCACCGAGCGGTTGTGGCCGAGGTGGATCACCTCCGCGCCCTGCGACTGGATGATCCGGCGCATGATGTTGATCGCCGCGTCATGGCCATCGAACAGGCTGGCGGCGGTGACGAAGCGCAGCGGCGTGGCTTCAGCCTGCGTGGCGCCGGCGGGGACGTGCTTGGCGGGGGAACTCATGGTGACTCCGGCATCGATGCGTGAACCCGGTGATTCTAGTGGGTTGGCTGTTGCGCGCGCGCTGCGGACGCATACCTGCGCGTACGGAACGCGGCCATGCGGCCCCGGACCGCTTGCCGGGCATAACGAACTGTCCGCCTGCGCTCGTTATTCTAGCGTCCCGGCAGATCGACCGAGCAAAAGCCGGGATGGCCTCCGCACCGCCTTTCCGGGGTGCCCGGGCGGATTGCCGCGTCACCCATCACCCCACATCCCTGTAATTTCCGAAGTACACGAGAGATGCAATGAATCTGCTACATAACGACACGGATACCCCGCGACCGCTGGAGGTACTGGGCATCAGCGAAATGGAAGAGCGCACCTACCGCGCGCTGCTCGCCAACCGGATGGCCACCGCCGAGGACATCGCCAACCTGATCTCACTGCCGCTCGAGCAGACGCAGCCACTGCTCGACAGCATCGAGATCAAGGGTCTGGCAACCCACTCGCCCGAGCGACCTGCGCGTTACATCGCCGCCCCGCCCGAACTGGCCGTGGAGGCATTGGCGAGCCGGCGGCAGGCGGACATCGAACGCGCCCGTCTGACGATACCGGAACTGAAGGAACAGGCCGGGAATTCCGCGGGCGCCACCGAACGCGAGCAGATCGTGGAGGTGATCACCAATCGCGCCGCACTGGGCCAGATTCTGATGCAACTGCATCAAACCGTGCAGACCGAAGCGTTCGGCTTCCAGCGCGCACCCATGCTGACCAGCGCGCGTCAGGAAGCCATGCGACCGGGCGTGCGCATACGAAGCATTTCCGACACCAGCTATCTCGACCTGCCCGGCGCGGTGGACTCGCTGCGACTGGTCACGCAGATGGGCGAGGAGGCACGGATATTCCCGATCCTGCCGGTCAAGATGTTCGTTGCGGATCGCCGCATCGGCGTCATTCCATTGAACGCTGCCGATCCGAACGGCCCGATCCTGCTGGTGCGGCATTGTGCGTTGCTCGATGCGCTGTGCGCGCTGTTCGACCTGATCTGGGAACGGGCCACGCCGATCGGTTTCACGCGCGCCGGCAAGCTGGACATCGGCGAGCCTGCGCCGCGCCTGTCGGAGGCTGCGGAGCAACTGGTCCCGCTGCTGGCCGCCGGCCTCAACGACAAGGCGATCGCGCACGAGGCGGGCATATCCGACACCACGCTCACGCGACGCATTGCCGAACTGATGAAGCGTTTCGATGCACGCACGCGATTCCAGCTGGGCTGGAGTGCCGCGCTGGAAGCGTTTCCGAGAAGCCTGGCCGCTGGCACCGCGGACAAGCCGTTTCCGGCACTCGATTCAGATAAAAATTTAGACGTCTAAATAGCCATCCTCAAGCGGCTGCCTGTGGCGGCGGATGATGATTGACGAGTTTCGCCCAAGAGCGAAACTCGCCAGCTTTTTCCCCTTGCACACATCTCTCGCTCGCGCCAATACTCCAGTCCGACAGCCGCGCTTGAGCAGAGGCAGGCTGCGCTTCCAGACACGATGTCGCCCCATCCCGGTTGCGTTGATTTCCGGACATGAGGGGAGCGATTCCCTGCATCACCTTTCTGTATGACCTCTGGCGACGGACGCCGCGAGAGGCGGGGAACGTGCGTTCGATGGGCCGGGAAATTTCAGCGGAAACGGGATGGCCGGTCTTTGTGACCATCCCTTTCGATTCGAGATCCCTGAAAGGCCGCCAGAGCGCACGCGCTTCATGCAGTGGGTCGATGCAGCGGGAGGCTTCAAGGGCATTCGCACACTGGAGGCAGGGGGAATTCTGGGACAGGCAACGACGCAAGAGCCAGTGAATTGGTTTTTTTCGGTTTGAATTTTCGAGGGGATACTCATGAAGAACGGTCATCTCATGTTGCGTGCATCCATCGTGGCAGCGCTTGCCACGGCACCGGCATGGTCATTCGCCAACACCATCGGGGCGCCCGGCGCCGCACTGGCGAATATCAGCACAACAGAAACACCGCGCGTGACGCAGGCCGTCAACAGCAAGGTGACGTCGACAATCCTGAAAAGCCATCTGGGCCTTTTGTCGAACGTGACGCCGAGCGGTGACGTGGACGACGCGACGCCGATGCATCACATGCAATTGATCCTGCGCCCCAGCGCCACGCGTAGCGCTCAGTTGCAGTCTCTGCTCAGCCAGCAGCACAACCCCGCCTCGCCCCGCTTCCATCAATGGGTGACGCCCGCGCAGTACGGCCAGAACTTCGGCGTGCTCGATGGCGACATCGCCGCGGTCACCGCGTGGCTGACCTCGCAGGGCTTCACGGTCAACAACGTGTATCCGAACAAGCTGCAGATCGATTTCAGCGGCACCGCAGGCCAGGTGAAGCAGGCGTTCCAGACGCAGGAAAAGCATTACAAGCTCAACGGTGAAAGCCAAATCGCCAATGCCACCGATATCAGCGTGCCGGCGGCGCTGCGTTCGGTCGTGGTCGGCGTGGCCGGCCTGAACGACCTGCGCCCGAAACCGATGCACAGCCCGGCACGTACCGGCACCTGGAACGCCTCGACGCACAAGTTCAAGCTGCCGGATGCCGAGACCGCGAAGGCTGGCCCGCTGGCGGCGCCGTTCCAGGGCGGTACGCGCGGCCTGGTGCCGAACGATCTGGCCAGGATGTACGGCGTGTCGACCATCCGCAACAACGGCGTGACCGGCAAGAACATCACCATCGCGGTGGTCGAGGACGGCGACATGGTGCCGTCCGACTGGACCAACTTCGTCAGCCAGTTCAACCTCGGCGCGTTCGGCGGTACGTTCGCGCAGGTCAACCCGGCACCGCCCACCGGCACCACCAACTGCCTCGACCCGGCCGGGCCGCTGGGCATCAGTGCAGGCAACGAATCGATCGAGACGGTGCTGGACGCCGAGTGGGCGACGGCGATCGCACCAAGTGCGCACATCGTGGTGGCGAGCTGCTCGGACTACGACAGCACCTACAATCCCGCGTCGAGCAACTTCTTCGACGGCGTGTTCATCGCCGCCACCAACGTGATCAACGCAACCGACGGCCGCCCGGACATCATCAGCGCCAGCTACGGCTATGGCGAGAATTACGTGGACAGCGCGAGCAAGACGGCCATCGACGCAATGTGGGCGCAGGCCGATGCCGAAGGCATCTCGGTATTCGTGTCCACTGGCGATTCCGGCTCCAACCCGAGCTTCAACGGCGGCGTGATCTCCGGCGTGAGCGTGGACTCCAATGCCCTGGCCACCTCGCCGAACGTGACCGCCGTGGGCGGCACCGACACCGCCGACGTGCTCGACGGCACCACCAGCAAGTACTTCAGCACGACCTACAACAATGCCGTGTACGGCACCGCGCTGGGCTACGTGCCGGAGATTCCGTGGAACGAGTCGTGCGGCAACGGCGTGGCCGCCAAGGTGGTGTACGGCGGTTTCCCGAACGCGCCGGCGTACTGCCAGTTCCGCCTGAAGTACGACCCGCTCGGCGATTACGTCACCTCCGAAGCCGGCAGCGGCGGCCCCTCGGCGGTAGATGCGAAGCCGGGCTGGCAGGGCCAGGTGCACAACGCGGCGCCCGACCAGTCGCGCGACGTGCCGGATGTGTCGCTGTTTGCCGGCTCCTTCGGCAACGCCACTGCGGTGGTGCTGTGCACGGCGGCCTACCCGTGCACGCCGAACTTCACCACGCCGACGGTGCTCGAAGGCGGCACCTCGCTGTCGTCGCCGATGTTCGCAGGTATCCAGGCATTGATCGACCAGGGCATCGCGATGCGTGGCCTGCCGACCGACCAGGGCAATGCGGCGCCGACGCTCTACGCGCTGGCGAGCAAGGAATACGGCAATGCCACCGGCACACCGCCGGCCAGCCTCGCCGCGTGCAATGCGGACAAGGGCAACGACGGCACCGCCGGCTGCGTGTTCCACAACGTGACCCGCGGTTCGATCTCCACCGAGTGCTTCGGCGATGTCTATGACATCACCACCGGCTGCTACATCCTCGGCTCGGTCTTTTACGGCGACATCCAGATCGGCCTGACCACCACCGACAGCACACCCACTACTTACGGCACGGGCAACAAGGCGTTCGGGGCCCAGCCGGGCTGGAGCTTCGCCGCGGGCCTGGGTTCGGTGAACACCACCAACTTGCTGATCGCCTGGCGCGGCTTCGTCAACGCTCCGCCGGCCGCACCGGCACCGTGATGCGTCGACAGGATGTTTCCGGCACGGCCGCTGGCGCTTCGATGCACCAGTGGCCCATCGGATCGAGCCACTCTCTTTGCGTTTTCAACTTTTGAAGTTCGGGGGAATTCCCATGAAGAACGGTCATCTCATGCTGCGCGCATCCATCGTCGCAGCCCTTGTCGCGGCACCCGCGCTCTCGCTTGCCGGCACATCGAACGCACTGGCACTGGCGGGCATCAACACCACCGAGGCACCGCGCGTCACGCAGACCATCGATACGCGAGTGCAGTCGACGCTCGCCCACACGCACCCGTCATCGCTATCGCGCGCGACACCCGAGGGCCTGGTCGACGACAGGATGCAGATGAGTCACCTGCAGCTCGTCCTGCAACCCAGCGCACTGCGTCGCGTCCAGCTCGAATCGCTGATCGAACAGCAACACGATCCGAAGTCGCCACGCTTTCACCAGTGGATCACTCCGGGGCAATACGGCAAGACCTTCGGCGTGCTCGACAGCGACGTCACCGCGGTGGAGTCGTGGTTGAAGTCGCAAGGGCTGACGGTCAACGGGGTCTACCCGAACAACCGCACCATCGACTTCAGCGGTAGCGTGAGTGGAGTGAGCCGGGCGTTCCACACGCAGGAACAGCACTTCCAGATCGACGGCACGGACTACGTCGCCAATGCCACCGACATCAGCGTGCCCAAGGCACTGCAGCCGGTGATCGTCGGCGTCATGGGGCTGAGCAACTACGGTGCGAAGCCGATGGCCCAGCCGGCGCGGACTGGCAAGTGGAACCCGACGACCCATCGTTTCGACCTGCCCGCCACGGCAAAATCCATTGCCATGGCGCACGTGCCGGTTCCACAGGCCGCGCAGACCAACGGCGTGCGCGGCCTGGTGCCGGACGATTTTGCGACGATGTACGGCGTGCCCACGATCCGCGGCAACGGCGTCACCGGCCAGGGCATCACCATCGCGCTGGTCGAGGAGGGCCACATGTCCACGACGAGCTGGAACAACTTCGTCAGCCAGTTCAACCTGGGCAGTTACGGCGGCACGTTCACCTACGAGCAGCCGGAGTTGAACGACTCGACGTTGAACAACTGCTACAAGCCCTACTCGGTGATCTTCGGCCAGGATGACGACATCGAATCGGCCATCGATACCGAGTCGGCCACGGCGATCGCTCCGGGCGCGAACATCATCGACGCGGCCTGCGCCAATGTCTGGGTGGAAGATCCACCGGCCGGCCTGCCGCCGATTCCGAACATCTACGAAGGCATGTACATCGCCGCTAACAACCTGGTCAATTCCATCACGATCGACGAATACGGCGAGGAATACGCGGGCCCGGACATCCTCAGCGCGAGCTTCGGCTTCCGCGAGAGCGAGACCACCGACGTCGACAAGGCCGAGGTCGATGCACTCTGGGCGCAGGCCGATGCGGAAGGCACCTCGGTGTTCGTGTCCAGCGGCGACTGGGGCCCGGTCACCAACGGCGTCGGAATGGATGTCAATTCGCTGTCGACGTCTCCGCACGTCACCGCTGTCGGCGGGACCGATCTGGCCGACGTGCTCGATGGCACCACCAGCAAGTACTTCAGCCCGACACCCAACGCCGCGTACGGCACGGCATTGAGCTATGTGCCGGAAATTCCGTGGAACGAGTCCTGTGCCAACGGCGTGGCGGCCAAGGCCGCGGGTTATGCCAGTGCTCCGGCGTACTGCCAGTTCCTGCTGTCGGTGGATCCGAATGGCTACTACCTGTCGTTCACCGCCAGCACCGGCGGCGCGTCGAAGGTGGACATCAAGCCATCGTGGCAGAAGCAGGTCTACAACACCGCCCCGGACGGCGTGCGAGACGTGCCCGACGTGGCGCTGTTCGCCGGGTCGTACAACGGCAACACCGCCGAGATCGTGTGTACCCAGAACTACCCCTGCACTCCCGGCTTCACCCAGGATGTGAACCTGGTCGAAGGCACCTCGGTGTCGGCACCGTTGTTCGCGGGCATCCAGGCACTGATCGACCAGGGCCTGGTGATGCGCGGCATGCCGAAGGATCAGGGCAACGCCGCACCGGCGCTGTATGCAATCGCCGCCAGCGAATACGGCGTGCGCAACGGCACGGCGCCAGCGAGCCTGGCGGCCTGCAGTGCCGACAACAGCACGGGCAGCACCAGCGGCTGCGTGTTCCACAACATCACCCGCGGCACCAACTCGACCGAGTGCTTCCAGGAAACCGGCGCGTCCATCTTCACGCCAGACTGTTACTTCATCGGAACGGCGGCGGGCGTGGCGCAGATCGGCATGACCTCGCTTGCATCGACACAGTATGACCCGACCACAAAAGCCTACAGCGCAAGGCCGGGCTGGAGCTTTGCTTCGGGTCTGGGTTCGGTGAATGCCACCAACTTGCTGGTGGCATGGCGTGCCCTTGTCCACGCTCCGGCAGCCACTACGCCGTGACGGATCAGAAATAGCCGCTGCCAGTTGCTGCGACTGGTGACCTTGCGGTAGTTGATTTTCCCTTGTGCCTCTGGCGGCTTTCCTCGCCAGAGGCCTTTTTTTGCCAACTTTCCTCACGACGTCCTGGCGATCCTGCCGCTGTGCGCGAGCGTGTCGTTGCAGTCAAACTGGCTGTTGACTGAACCGGCCGATCTCCGTTCGTCAACAGGTTCCGGTACATATCGTTACCTTCTACCGCAAGCCGCGTTTTGCGGCCCAACGAGGGAGACCATCGATGAAAAGCACGTCGCTCAAGCTGGCCCTGCTCGCCGGACTCGGCCTGACCTTCGCTGGCGCAATGGTTGCGCCGCCAGCCTCGGCGCAGGTTTCGATCGGCGTGGGAGTCGGTATCGCGCCGCCACCACCACGCTTTGAACGTGTACCACCACCACGTATCGGGTATGTGTGGGCACCGGGCTACTGGCGCTGGGATGGGCGCCGCCATGTGTGGGCCGGTGGCTACTGGGTGCATGCACGCCCCGGTTACCACTATCGCCCGGCGTATTGGCGTCGTGGGCATGGCGGCTGGCGCTTCCATGGCGGCTATTGGCGCCGCTGAGCGGATAACGCCCTGATGACATGTCGCCGCGATAACATCCATCGCGGCGACATCCACTCAGCCCGCCTCATCAGGAACAATATTCATGGTTCATCGCCTTGCTGCCTTTGCCTCGATCGCCATGCTGGCCATGCTCGCCAACGGTTGTGCCGAACAACCGGAGCGCCCGCGTCAGGTGGTCGTCCATCGCCCCTTGATGGATCGTTACTACGCAAACGATGTGATCGCATCGCGGCCACCGCCGCGCTTCGTGATCGAGCCCGTTCAGCCGCGGCGCGGCTATGTCTGGGCGCATGGTTATTCGCGCTGGGATGGTCACGGCTATATCGCGGTTCCGGGTCATTGGATCCCTGAAAAACCCGGTTATCGCTATGTGGACGCCAGTTGGGAACAGCATCACGATGGCTGGCATTTCCGCCCGGGCCGGTGGATATTCCTCTGAGTCACACCTGATCCGCAGTCCCGGCAGACGGGCATTTACTGCAACCCGGCACTCAATACGCCAGCGACTTGATGCGCTGCGGCAGCAACCGGGGGTGCGACGTATTAAACTTCGCGCTCTGATTCATCGCCCCGGCTCCGGTCGGGGCGTCGAGTTTCCGGCTTTCACGCCCTTTGACGGGGCCATCCCCAGCCCCGCCAACCTTCTGCAGATGCCCTCGCGGCACCGTAAATCATGGAGTCTCCGTTCCAATGATCTTTGAAACCATCGCCAAGACCGGTCACGAAGAAGTCGTCTTCTGCCACAACAAGGACGCCGGCCTGAAGGCCATCATCGCGATCCACAACACGGTGCTGGGCCCTGCGCTCGGCGGCCTGCGCATGTGGCCGTACAAGACCGAGCAGGAAGCGGTGAACGACGTCTTGCGGCTGTCGCGCGGCATGACCTTCAAGAACGCCGTGGCCGGTCTGAACCTGGGCGGCGGCAAGGCGGTGATCATCGGCGATCCGAGCAAGGACAAGTCCGAGGCGCTGTTCCGCGCGTTCGGCCGCTTCGTCAACTCGCTCAACGGCCGCTACATCACCGCCGAGGACGTCGGCATCGACGTCAACGACATGGAATATGTGTTCCGCGAAACCGAATACGTCACCGGCGTGCACCAGGTGCACGGCGGTTCGGGCGATCCGTCGCCGTTCACCGCGTTCGGCACGCTGCAGGGCCTGATGGCCGCGCTGCAGGTCAGGCACGGCAATGAGGACGTCGGCAAGTACAGCTACGCCGTGCAGGGCTGCGGCCATGTCGGCAGCGAGTTCATCAAGCTGCTGCGCGAACAGGGTGCCAAGGTGTTCGTCACCGACATCAACAAGGATGCGGTGCAGCGCTGCGTGGACGAGCTGGGCTGCGAAGCGGTCGGCCTGGACGAGATCTACGACGTCGACGCCGACGTCTATTCGCCGTGCGCGCTGGGCGGCACCGTCAACGCGCAGACGATCGACCGGATCAAGGCGAAGATCATCTGCGGCGCGGCGAACAACCAGCTGGCCACTGACGAGATCGGCGACGAGCTGCAGAAGCGCGGCGTGCTGTATGCGCCCGATTACGCCGTGAATGCGGGCGGCGTGATGAACGTGTCGCTGGAGATCGACGGCTACAACCGCGAGCGCGCGATGCGCATGATGCGCACGATCTACTACAACCTCGGGCGCATCTTCGAGATCAGCAAGACGCAGAACGTGCCGACCTACCTGGCCGCCGACCGTCTCGCCGAGGAGCGCATCAACGCGATCGGCAAGATCAAGCTGCCGCACATGGGCAACAACGGCACCCGCTTCCAGGGCCGCATGCGCGGCCAGTAATCGAGGCCTGCCGAAACATGAAGCCGCCAGTTCATCGGCGGCTTTTCTTTTGGCTCTGATCTGTCCATTCCGGCGTTCGCCCATGCCGTGCGCTAAAATCGCCGTTCTGCACACCCAGGAGCTCGCAATGCGTCCGTTTCCGCTCGGAGAAGACATCGACCTGTTGCGCGATACCGTGCATGCGTTCGCCGAAAAGGAGATCGCCCCGCGCGCCGACCGCATCGACCGCGACAACCTGTTCCCGGCCGACCTGTGGAAGAAGTTCGGCGAGATGGGCCTGCTCGGCATGACCATCCCGGAGGAATACGGCGGCACCGGCATGGGCTTCCTCGCGCACATGGTGGCGATGGAGGAAATCTCGCGCGCCTCCGGCTCGGTCGGCCTGTCCTACGGCGCGCATTCCAACCTCGCCGTGCAGAACATCTTCCATAACGGCAACGAGGGGCAGCGGCGCAAGTACATCCCGAAGATGTGCAGCGGCGAATACATCGGCGCGCTGGCGATGAGCGAACCGGGTGCCGGTTCCGACGTGGTCGGCTCGATGACCTGCAAGGCCGAGAAGAAGGGCGACGTGTGGGTCGCCAATGGCTCGAAGATGTGGATCACCAACGGCCCCGATGCCCACGTGCTGCTGGTCTACATGCGCACCGCGCCACGCACCGCCGGCAGCCGCTGCATGACCGCCTTCATCGTCGAGAAAGGCATGAAGGGTTTCTCCACCGCGCAGAAGCTGGACAAGCTCGGCATGCGCGGTTCCAACACCTGCGAACTGGTGTTCGAGGACTGCGAGATCCCGCACGAGAACATCGTCGGCGAGGTCAACGAAGGCGTGCGCGTGCTGATGAACGGGCTGGACACCGAGCGGCTGGTGCTGTCCGGCGGCCCGATCGGCCTGATGCAGGCGGCGCTGGATCTGGCACTTCCCTACGTGCGCGAGCGCAAGCAGTTCAATGCGCCGATCGGCACCTTCGGGGTGATGCAGGCGAAGATCGCCGACATGTACACCAGACTGCAGAGCTCGCGCGGCTTTGCCTACATGGTGGCGCAGCAGTTCGATGGCGGCGTGAAGTCGCGCATCGACCCGGCCGCCTGCCTGCTCAATGCCTCGGTCAATGCGGTGCAGGTGGCGCTGGAGGCGATCCAGACGCTGGGCGGCAACGGCTACATCAACGAGTTCCCGGCGGGCCGGCTGCTGCGCGACGCGAAGCTGTATGAGATCGGCGCCGGCACCAACGAGATCCGCCGCATGCTGATCGGTCGCGAGCTGTTCCACGGCAAGGCCTGAAGGCCGCTCGCCAGAAACACCAAAAGGCCCGCGTGATGCGGGCCTTTTCATGGAACCGGGGCGATCAACTGATCAGAACACCCAGCTGAAATTCGCCGTCGCCATCTTCGCCTGCTGGCCCTGACCGAGATACTGGTCGTAGCCGAACTGCAGGCTCGTGTGTGGCGTCATGCTCCAGTCCAGCGTGGTACCGACCACGCCGCCATACCGCGACAGGCCGATGCCACCCACCGGCGCGAACTGGTTGATTCCGCTGAAGCTGGCATCGAATACGTCACCGCGTGTACCGAACGATTGCTGCCACAACATGCGCGTCTGCAGACTGAGGCTGCCGCCGTCGGCGAACGTCCACTTGCGCACGGCACGCAAGCCCAAGCCGCCCTGCCAGCGTGCCGCTGTCTGCGCACCCGACTTCAGGCCGAAGCCATAGGCACCCTGCTCGTCGAAACCATCACGCTGGATCTGGGCGTACTGCAGATTCATGTACGGCGTGACCTGCGTGGAACCCAGCGCAAGACGATAGCCACTCTCGCCATAGGCCACGCTGTAGCGACCGTTCGTGATGCTGTCGAGTCCCGCGGACTGATCGCCCAGTTGCAGGTAGCGACGCATGTTTTCGCGATAGTCGCCGACGCCGAAACGGCCCACCGTGTACCACTGGCCACGGATCATGCCGCCGTAAAGCATGCCTTCCAGCGCATGGCTGCGCCCCTGATCCGCGCTCTCGGCCAGGCGACCCAGTCCCTGGCTCTGGCTGATCGCATACCCGGCAAAGCCATTGCCGCCGATGCGCTGATCCTCGCCGACCAGAAAGCCGCTGAGGTCGTAGTCGACGTTGCTGTAGCCGTTGCGCGACATGCCGCCTTGATAGCCCAGGTTCTGCGTCCAGCCGCCGGTCTGCGGCGCATCCAGCAGACTGTCGAAGCGCTCGGACAGCGCGCGGGTGCCGGCGTCGATCGCCTCGAACGTCATCGCCGTGCTGGCCGCATGCAGCTGACCGGACAGGCTTTCCAGCGAATGCTGCAGCGTAGTCAGCGAGGCCGACTGCTGCAATTGCCCCGCGCCGGCAACGAAATTCGCCGCAAGCGGCGTGATGCCCGCGGGTGCCGCCGGACCGAGCTGACTGTTGATCTGATCGAATGCGCCCTGCACGCGCTGCGCGGCACCGAACGAAGCCGCGGTATAGCTCAGACCCTGCACCGCCGTGACCTGCACCTGCTGGACATCCAGCCAGGCATTGTTGGCGTCATAGTGAAGGCTGGCATTGAGCAGCACATTCGATGGCGTGTTCAACGCGGCAAAGGTGCCGCTGAGGCCGCCCTTGGCATCGAGCACTTCGGTTTGCGAATTGACCACGTAACCGTCGTCGGTACCGGTGACGTAAAGGTCGCCCCCGTTCAGCGATGCCTTGCCACCGACCAGCAGAGCCGAGCCCAACAAAAGCGACAGCCGGCCATTGCCCTGCTGGAGGTAATCTCCACCGATGTTGTTGCTGACGTTTTTGCCCAGCTGCAGCACGCCGGCATTGGTCACGCCGCCCTTGACGTCAGTTCCGCTCAGCGTGCCCTGCGCGGCAATGGTCACATTGCCGGCAAGTGAATTGGCGACCAGCATGCCGTCCTGCACCTGGGTCACGCCGGTATAACTGGACGCCGCACTCAGCGTGAGTGCTCCCGTGCCCTGCTTGATCAAGCCACCGGCCCCGCTGATCGGATTGCTCCAGGTGGAACTACCGCTGAAATTGACCGTGACATCACCCCAGTCGAATTTCGCCGGTCCCTTCACCGCCTTGCCCACATCCAGTTCGCCGTAGCCGAACACCGGATCCGGCCCGACCGCGCCAAGATCGTCGGCGGTGCCCAGCAGGGTCTGACGCACCAGGTCGTTGGTGAAATACGGAAAGGCCTGCCATACCAGCGCCGCTGCACCGGACACCTGCGGTGCCGCCAGCGAGGTGCCACGGACGATCAAATAGCTCTGGCTGCTGGCGGTGTCGTCCTTGCCGCTGACGATCACGTCGCCCGGCGCTGCCAGGCAATAGTTCATCGCCTCGCCACACTGGTTCGAATAGCTGGCCAGCTGGCTTGGGTGATTGCTGTCCACCGCCACCACGGCGAGCCAGCCCTTCTCCAGCTCCGGTGCCACGCTGGGCAGCGCCGCGATGTCGCTGGGATTGGCCTGGGAATCGTTGCCGGCGGCAAACACGACCAGGCCGCCGTGCGACAGCACGATGGGATCGTAGGCCGCGCCGAACGCCTGATTGATCGAGGCGTTGGTGGTGTCCCAGTAGATGCCGCCCCAGGAGTTGTTCATCACCTGCACGCCGGCGTTGATCAAGGCCGGATTGAGGGTCTGCGCGAAGAAGGTGGCATCGGCGGCGGTGACTGGATTGCCCTGACCGGAGCCATCGTCCTTCGGCTCGGTGTCGCTGATGATCCTTGCCGAAACCAGATCGGCACCCGGCGCGATGCCGCCGGCAAAGTTGCCGAAAGCCGTGCCGGCAGCGATTTCCGACACCCAGGTGCCATGGCCGACCACATCGTCTATCGACGTGTTGTTGGTGCTCGGATCCACAAAGATCAACTCGTCGAGCACGCGCCCGGCCAGCGCCGGATGGTTACGCATGATGCCGGTGTCGACCACGCCAATGATCACACCCGCACCGGTAAAACCCTGGCCATGTGCGGCATTCGCATTGGTGATCGTCAGCTGGGCGTCGAGCGGAGGTTGTTCGGTGGTTGGCGATGGTGGCGGAGCCGGTGCAACGGGCGTCGGCTTGACGTTGTCATTGCCACCTCCGCAAGCGCCCAAGCCCAGCGCCATCGCAATCAGCAACGCTGCCTCACGATGCCGCAATCCTGATCCTGCCTTTTTCATGGTGCACCCCGACAACAATAGCCTTGACCCGCGACTGCGTGCCTTCCTTGCCACGCGCCCTCCCCCTCTGCCGCATCTTGGCACAACGAAAACACAATGAAATGCCGGGGAAAGCGTCTGCAGCAACAGATCCACCCGATTTGCCGAGGTTTGCGACAGGCTGCGATAATTCCGCAGTTATTTATCGGGCATTCGCGCCCATCAGCTTTCAGCGGAGTTACCCATGTCGGATATCAGTGTCGTCATCGTCGGTGCAAAGCGCACGGCCATTGGCTCTTTTCTCGGTCAGTTCACGGGTGTTCCCACACCGAAACTCGGCGCCACCGCAATACGCGCCGCACTCGAACAATCCGGTGTCGCTCCCGCCGACGTCAATGAAGTGATCATGGGCTGCGTGCTCCCGGCCAACCTTGGCCAGGCACCCGCTCGCCAGGCATCGCTGGCGGCCGACCTGCCGGCCAGCACCGGCTGCACCACGATCAACAAGGTCTGTGGCTCGGGCATGAAGGCGATCATGTTCGGCCATGACCTGATCAAGGCCGGCTCGGCCTCGATCGTGGTGGCTGGCGGCATGGAGTCGATGACCAACGCGCCGCACATGGTCAACGCGCGCACCGGCATCCGCTACGGCGACGGCACCCTGGTCGACCACATGGCGTGGGACGGGCTGACCAACCCCTACGATGGCAAGTCGATGGGCGTGTTCGGCGAACTGTGCGCCGACAAGTATCATTTCACCCGCGAGGAGCAGGATGCGTTCGCGATCGAATCGGTAAGGCGCGCGCAGGCGGCGCAGCAGAATGGCGCATTTACCGCCGAGATCGTTGCGGTCACGGTGAGCAGCCGCAAAGGTGACGTGCAGGTCGATACCGACGAGCAACCCGGCCGCTCCGACATCGCCAAGATCCCGACCCTGAAAGCCGCCTTCCGCAAGGAGAACGGCACCATCACCGCAGCCAGTTCGTCGAGCATTTCCGATGGTGCCGCCGCCGTGGTATTGCTATCGGCCGATGACGCGAACAAGCGCGGACTGAAACCGCTGGCGCGCATCGTCGCGCATGCCACCCACTCGCAGGAACCGGAATGGTTTACCACCGCGCCGGTCGGCGCGATCCAGAAAGTGCTCGACAAGGCCGGCTGGAAAATCGATGAGGTCGACCTGTTTGAAATCAACGAGGCATTTGCCGTCGTGGCCATGACACCGATGCGCGAGCTTGGCATTACGCACGACAAAATCAATGTCAATGGCGGCGCTTGTGCACTCGGCCATCCTATTGGTGCCAGTGGTGCCCGCCTGGTGGTGACTTTGCTCAATGCATTGAAAACGCGTGGCCTGAAACGCGGGATTGCCTCCCTGTGTATCGGCGGTGGTGAAGCCACGGCGATTGCAGTGGAATGCATCGACTAACACGATCAATGTCGCGAAAGTGTCTCGGTATCTTTCATGACAGCCGGATAAACCGGTTTTTAATGTGTACTGAAGCGTTACTATAAAAAATGTGGCGCAATTTCCACGAAAGCGTTATTAATACACAGCCAAACGGCATTCCACGGCAAAGGAGATTCACCATGAAGTTTACGCGTACCCTACTCGCCTCCGCGCTCGTCGCGCTGTTGGCGGCATGCAGCAACGGCGCGCAGGACTCCGCGCAGGACGCCCAGAAGTCGGCTGACACCGCTCAGCAGGCTGCTGATACGGCGCAGCAGGCTGCTGCCCAGGCTCCGACCACGGCGACTCAGCAGGCTGCAGACCAGGCCAAGACGGCTGCCAATGCAGCTGGTCAGGCTTCCGATCAGGCACAGCAGGCTGCTGCTGCGGCTTCGTCGATGGCTCCGGCCAATTCGAGCTCGGCCAAGGATGCGATGTCGATGTCCAAGGACGCCGCTTCCAACGCTGCCGGTCAGGCTGACAAAGCTGCCTCTGCTGCCAAGGATGCTGCCAGCAACGCGAAGGATGCTGCCAAGGACGCGCAGAAGGATGCCGACAAGGGTCATTGATCCCTTGAAGGTTTCCAGAAAAACGGCCGCCTTGTGCGGCCGTTTTTTTTCGTCTGGGATCAGCGTTTCCCGGCTGTCGATTTTGGTCATGGGCCAGTGCCCGCTATCATCGACGGCCTGACCGTAGCAACAGCACCGCACCATGAGTCCGCACCCATGAGCCAGCATTCATGAGCATCATCGCCTCGCAGATCGACCCACGCTCACCCGAATTCCAGGCCGGCAGCGTACAGCTGCGCGCCGTGGTTGATGATCTGCAGCGCGAACTGGCACGCAGCGCCGCCGGCGGCGGCGACAAGGCGCGCGACAAACACGTCGCGCGCGGCAAGCTGTTGCCACGCGAGCGCATCCGCGCCCTGCTCGATCCCGGCTCGCCGTTCCTGGAGCTGTCGCCGCTGGCTGCGCATGGCATGTACGACGATGCCGCACCGGCCGCCGGCCTGATCACCGGCATCGGCCGGGTCAACGGCATCGAGGTGGTGGTGGTGGCCAATGACGCCACCGTCAAGGGTGGAACCTATTTCCCCATGACGGTGAAGAAACACCTGCGCGCGCAGGAAGTGGCGCTGGAGAATCGCCTGCCCTGCGTCTACCTGGTCGATTCCGGCGGCGCCTTCCTGCCACTGCAGGACGAGGTATTTCCGGACAAGGAACACTTCGGCCGGATCTTCTACAACCAGGCGCGCATGTCATCGCTGAACATTCCGCAGATCGCGGTGGTGATGGGATCGTGCACCGCGGGCGGCGCCTACGTGCCGGCGATGAGCGACGAGACCATCATCGTGCGCGAGCAGGGCACGATCTTCCTCGGCGGGCCGCCTTTGGTAAAGGCCGCTACCGGCGAAGTCGTGGATGCCGAGACGCTGGGTGGCGCGGACGTCCATACCTCCATCTCCGGCGTGGCCGACCACTACGCCGAGAACGACGCCCACGCGCTGTCGATCGCTCGCGACATTGTGGCCCACCTCAACCGGAAGAAGGAGATGCCGCTGGCGTTGCGTGCCCCGGTCGAACCGAAGTATCCCGCCGAGGAACTCTACGGCGTGATCCCGCAGGACACCCGCCGCCCGTTCGACATCCGCGAGGTGATCGCGCGCATCGTCGACGGCTCGGAGTTCCACGAGTTCAAGGCGCGCTACGGCAAGACCCTGGTCACCGGCTTTGCGCATATCCACGGCTACCCGGTCGGCATCGTGGCGAACAACGGCATCCTGTTCGCCGAATCGGCACTCAAGGGTGCGCATTTCATCGAGCTGTGCAACCAGCGCAACGTGCCGCTGGTGTTCCTGCAGAACATCACCGGTTTCATGGTCGGCAAGAAGTACGAACAGGCCGGCATCGCCAAGGATGGCGCCAAGATGGTCACCGCGGTGGCCTGCTCGCACGTGCCGAAGTTCACCGTGGTGATCGGCGGCAGCTTCGGCGCCGGCAATTACGCGATGTGCGGTCGCGCCTACGGCGCCCGCTTCCTGTGGATGTGGCCGAACGCGCGGATCAGCGTGATGGGTGGCGAACAGGCCGCCAGCGTGCTGGCCACCGTGAAGCGCGATGGCCTTGAAGCAGCGGGCAAGTCGTGGAGTGCCGAAGACGAGGAAGCTTTCAAGGCGCCGATCCGCGAGCAGTACGAACGCCAGGGCCATCCGTACTACGCCAGTGCCCGCCTGTGGGACGACGGCATCATCGACCCGGTCGACACCCGTCGCGTACTCGGGCTGGCGATCTCCGCCTCGCTCAATGCACCGATCGAGCCGCAACGCTACGGCGTGTTCCGCATGTAGGCATGCGTCATGTCGCATGTCGTGGCGACCGAGTTCGCCACGACCCTTGCTTCAGGCTGGTGGTTTTTCACCGCGCAACCGCACGTCGCCGGGCAGCATCTCGACACGCCCCACGCTGGCCTCGCGCTGCGAATCGAAGAAGCGCTGCACCTGCTGGCAAACCGCCATGGTGTTCTCGCGGGCGATCGCCGAGACCAGAAACCATGGCTGGGTCCAGCCCAGCTCGCCGACGATCTTTTCGGCAACCGCCATGCGCTCGTCCTCGGCCAGCATGTCGGCCTTGTTCAGCACCAGCCAGCGTGGGCGCTCCAGCAACTCCGGGTTGAATTTCTCCAGCTCCAGTTCGATCGCGCGCACCTGCCCGGCCACATCGGTACCGTCGATCGGCGCGATATCCACCAGATGCAGCAGCAGGCTGGTGCGGGCTACATGGCGCAGGAACTGGATGCCGAGCCCGGCGCCATCCGAGGCACCCTCGATCAGACCGGGAATGTCGGCGATCACGAAGCTCGAATCGGTGCCCAGGCTGACCACGCCCAGATTCGGCACCAGCGTGGTGAACGGATAATCGGCCACTCGCGGCGTGGCCGCGGAAACCGCGCGGATGAAAGTGGACTTGCCGGCATTCGGAAAACCGAGCAGGCCGACGTCGGCCAGCAGACGCAATTCGAGCTTCAACTCGCGCGCATCACCCGGCGTGCCCGGCGTGGCCTTGCGCGGCGCGCGATTCACCGACGTCTTGAAATGGATGTTGCCCAGACCGCCCTTGCCGCCCTGTGCCACCAGCATGCGCTGGCCGTGGCCGGTGAGGTCGCCGATCATCTCGTCGGTATCGACATTGGTGATCATGGTGCCGACGGGCACCCGTATTACCGTGTCCTCGCCGCCCTTGCCATACATCTGGCTACCCATGCCGTTTTCGCCACGCTGGGCCTTGAAGCTGCGCTGGTGACGGAAATCGACCAGGGTATTGAGGCCTTCGTCGGCGACCAGCCAGACCGAGCCGCCGAAGCCGCCATCACCGCCGTCGGGGCCACCGAACGGGATGAATTTCTCGCGACGGAAGCTGATGCAGCCATTGCCGCCATCGCCAGCCTGGACCTTGATGTTGGCTTCGTCGACAAATTTCATGGTATGGATCCGCCACTCTGGAATAACTGAAGAAGGATAACCGAGCGGCTCCTTCACATACGACAAACCTGCGGAACGGCAACGAGCTTGCAAGATGCAGATGCCCGCGGGCAAGGCGCAAGGATCCGCCGATACGACGAAGCGGCAGGACGGCCGGTTGTCGCAGCACCGCCGCGCCCGCAGAACAAGGCACCTCCGATGCGCCGAAACGAAAAGCCCCGCCGAAGCGGGGCCTTCGCTATCGCATCGCGTTGGGCTTACGCCTGCACGACGTCGACGAAACGGCGATTCTTGTCGCCGCGAACTGCAAACTTGACGGTGCCGTCGACCAACGCGAACAGCGTGTGGTCACGACCCAAGCCCACGCCGGTACCCGGATGGAACTGGGTGCCACGCTGACGGATGATGATGTTGCCGGCTTCGATGGCCTGGCCGCCGTAGATCTTCACGCCCAAGTATTTCGGGTTCGAATCGCGACCGTTGCGGCTGGAACCTACGCCTTTTTTATGT
>DAIMGD010000011.1:0-19141 GCA_036724165.1 Rhodanobacter sp. | reverse complement strand
ATACTGCAGGCCGATCCCGCCGCGCGGCGCGCCGTGCAGCGGCCGGTGGCGGTGCAGCGCAGCCTGGTGCGCAGCGCGATCTCGCTGCTGCTGGCCCAGCCGGGGCTGGCCGATCTGGTGGAGAAACCCTACCGCTTCCTGCGCCTGGACAAACCCGGTGTGGAACTGCTGGCCGAACTGCTCGACCTGGCCCGATCGCGTCCCGGCATCAACTCGGCGATGCTGGTGGAACATTTTGCCGAGCGGCCCGAGTACCCGTCGCTGCAGAAACTGATGGCGTCGCTGTCGGTGGGCGAGCCGGAGATCCAGCAGATCGAATTCTTCGATGCGTTGGTACGGATGGAGGATCAGGCCATCACCCAGCGCCGCGCCGCGCTGACGGCCAAGAGCCGCGAAGGCGCGCTGGACAGCGCCGAAAAGGCCGAGCTGCGCGAGCTGCTGGCGGCACGCGGCAGACCACCGGTCGCATCGGCCTGAATTTCGATGGCGCATGGCATGCCGACCGACACTTTCCGGGGCATCCGGAATCGCTACCCTTCAGTGACAACCCGACTATGGGATCATGCCCAGCTTGCGTGGCGCATGGTTTCGCCTGACCTGCAGGGATATTGATGGATCTGCTTCAGCGACTGATCACGATTTTCGCCGAGAACGGCTACATCGCCGTGTTCATCGCGCTGATGATCTGCGGTGCCGGGCTGCCGTTGCCCGAGGACATCACCCTGGTCGCCGGCGGCGTCATCGCCGGGCTCGGCTACGCGAATGTGCATGCGATGTTCGCCCTGGCAATGTTCGGCGTGCTGCTGGGCGATGCGGCGATCTTCCTGCTCGGTCACCATTACGGCTCGCGCATACAGAAATGGCGGTTCGTGGCGCGGGTGCTGACGCCGGCGCGCTATGCCAAGGTGCAGGAAAAATTTGACCACTACGGCAACCGCATGCTGTTCATCGCCCGCTTCCTGCCCGGCATGCGCACCACCGTCTACCTCACCGCCGGCATGACCCACCGGGTGTCGTTCCTGCGCTTCCTGCTGCTCGACAGCGTGGCTGCGCTGATCAGCGTGCCATTCTGGGTGTACCTGGGCTATTTCGGCGCCGACAACCACGAGTGGCTGGTGAAGTGGATGCGCCGCGGCCAGGGCAGCCTGTGGGCTCTCGTGGTTATCCTGCTGGTGAGCTTGCTGCTGTTGTGGTGGCGACACCACCGTCATGCCAGCCAGATGTCACGCGATCACTGAGACCTGCCGCCGGGCGTGATGGTCCGCCTCTGCCGGGCAGCTCGCAGCACCATCCACTGCGCTGGCGCCGGACCAGCAGATGCGGACTGATCCGCGCCGTTACAGCCAGCTCCCGTAGCGTCGGATGTAGATCAGCTTCATCAGCTGGGTCAGTACGCAGTAGCTCACCAGGGTCACTGCCAGCCACGCAAAATACACCGGCGGCAGCGGCACCATGCCGATCTTCGCACCAAGCGCGCCAAACGGTATCAGCATGCCGACGATGATGATCGCGATGGTCAGGCCGAGCACCGGCGCGGCCGCCACGCTCTGCAGGAACGGGATGCGGCGGGTGCGGATCATGTGCACGATCAGCGTCTGCGACAGCAGGCCCTCGATGAACCAGCCGGACTGGAACAGCGACTGATGCGCCGCCGAGTTGGCGCCGAAGTAGTGCCACATCAGCCAGAACGTGGTCAGGTCGAAAATCGAGCTGACCGGACCGATCCAGACCATGAAACGGCCGATGTCGCCGGCGTCCCACTTGCGCGGCTTGCGCAGGTATTCGTCGTCCATGCGGTCGAACGGGATCGACAGCTGCGAGATGTCGTACAGCAGGTTCTGCACCAGGATCTGCAGCGGCAGCATCGGCAGGAACGGCAGGAACGCGCTGGCCACGAGCACGCTGAACACGTTGCCGAAGTTCGAGCTGGCGGTCATCTTGATGTACTTCATGATGTTGCCGAAGGTGACGCGCCCTTCCAGCACGCCCTCCTCCAGCACCATCAGGTTCTTTTCCAGCAGGATGATGTCGGCGGACTCCTTGGCGATGTCGGTGGCGGTGTCCACCGAGATGCCGACATCGGCGTCGTGCAGCGCCGGCGCGTCGTTGATGCCGTCACCGAGGAAGCCGACGGTGTGACCGAGCCGCTGCAGCGCGCGCACCACGCGCGCCTTCTGCAGCGGCGACATCTTGGCGAACACGGTGACGCGCGCCACCAGTGCATCCAGCGCGGGGTCATCCAGCGCCTCAATCTCCTTTCCTTCCACCGAATGGGTGACATCGAGCCCGACTTCGCGGCAGATCTTGCGCGTGACCGCCTCGTTGTCGCCGGTGATCACCTTCACCTCGACGCCATGACTGTGCAGCGCGCGGATCGCAGTGGCCGCGGAATCCTTCGGTGGGTCGAGGAACGCCAGGCAACCGACCGCGATGAGCTCGCTCTCATCGGCTACGCCATAGGCGCGCTGATGCGCCGGCTGCCGCCGCACCGCAACCACCAGCACGCGCAGGCCGTCTTCGTTGAGCCGGTGCGTCATCGCCTTGATCTCCTGGCGGCGCGCGTCCGTCATCGGCTCGGTGACGTCGCCGGTTCTCGCGTACGCGCAGATCGACAGCATTTCCTCGACCGCACCCTTGCAGATCAGCAAGTGTTCGCCGTTGCCGCTGGTCACCACCACCGACATGCGCCGGCGCTGGAAGTCGAAGGGAATCTCGTCCACCACCCGGTAGCTCATCGCCGCCGCTTCCAGATCGCGATGTTCCAGCACCGCCTTGTCCATCAGATTCTTCAGGCCGGTCTGGAAACGGCTGTTGAGATAGCCGTATTCCAGCGCCTCGTCCGATGCCTCGCCGTCGAGGTCGAGGTGACGTTCCAGCACGATCTTGTCCAGCGTCAGCG
Source organism: Rhodanobacter sp. (assembly GCA_036724165.1). Taxonomy (GTDB): domain Bacteria; phylum Pseudomonadota; class Gammaproteobacteria; order Xanthomonadales; family Rhodanobacteraceae; genus Rhodanobacter. The sequence continues at coordinate 16,242 of DAIMGD010000011.1, read as the reverse complement.
TGCCGGTCTTGTCGGTGCACAGCACGTCCATCGCGCCGAAGTTCTGGATCGCGTTGAGCCGCTTCACCACCACCTTGCGCCGGGACATCGCCAGCGCACCCTTGGCCAGGTTCGCCGTGACGATCAGCGGCAGCATCTCGGGGGTCAACCCGACTGCGATCGACAGTGCGAACAGGAACGCCTCGGTCCAGTTGTGCTTGTCCAGCCCGTTGATCAGGAACACCACCGGCACCATAACCGCCATGAAACGCAGCAGCAGCCAGCTGACGCTGCTCACGCCACGATCGAAACTGGTCTGCACGCGCTGCCCGCTCATGCTGTGCGCCAGCGAACCGAGATAGCTGCGCGCGCCGGTCGCCACCACCACCGCACTGGCAGTGCCGCTGACCACGTTGGTACCCATGTAGCAGACGCTGATCAGATCCAGCGGATTGCCGCCGCTGCCGTCATCGGCACGTGCGCGCGTGGGCGCGGACTTCTCCACCGGCAACGATTCGCCGGTGAGGATCGCCTGGCTGATGAACAGATCCTTCGCGCCCAGCAGGCGCAGATCGGCCGGCACCATGTCGCCGGCGGCGAGGTGGACGATGTCGCCAGTGACCAGCTCGACCACCGGCACCTCGATCTGCTCGCTGTGGCCGTCGGAGGCGCGCCGCGTCACCGTAGCGGTGTTGCGCACCATCGCCTTCAGCTTTTCGGCGGCGCGCGAGGAACGGTATTCCTGGGTGAAACTCAGCATCACACTGATGCCGACCATCACCGCAATGATGATCGGCCCGGTCAGATCATTGCCATCGGTAAACAGCTGCACGCCGGCCAGCACCAGCAGCACCACGATGAACGGGTTCTTGAACGCGCGCAGCAACTGCAGCGACCAGTGCGGCGGCTTTTCGTGCGCCACTTCGTTGAGGCCATCACGATGCAGCCGCTCGCTGATCTGCTCCTCGTCGAGGCCCGCCGGCGTGGTGCCCAGCGTTGCCAGCAATGCCTCGGCGTCGCAGAACGCTTGCTGTGCCACCGCCACCGGCACGCTCTTGCCTGCCACCTTGCCGATGGATGGATTGGAAATCTTGCCCATGATTCGCTTCCGTGAGTCGGAATGCTTGATGCCGCGAAGCGCTGGCGGCCTCAGCGCGCCGTCACGCCATTGATGTCGGGCCGCAAACGCGGCCCGCGCCAAACCGTCCCGCCGGACTTGGGGGAGGCCAGCCTTTGCGCTGGATGACGACGAGCATCAGCGGCCCGGGCGCCGATGCCGCGGCGCTTTCAGGAACGACGCCGGCTCGCGCCGCGCCGTGGTGGCGCGAGCACTGGCGGCACGTTGCCGATCGGTCACCACTGCACTCTCGCCGACCGGCTTGGCCAGCGGCGCGGGCACGGTCACGTTGAATCCGCGCGACGCGGCGCCGCCGTGACCGGACACGGAACGGAGGCCTGCAACACACAGGCGGGGGAAATCGCGAAGGAGCTTCATCGGCCCATCTCCTCGTAACGACGCCAACGGCGTCGTCAGGGGTGGGCCAGGCTTTCCCTAGTGGAAAGCACCAGCCGACCGCAGGCGGTCGCCGCAGGTGTTCAACTTGTTATGCGGCGCCGGCACCCGAAGCGAGCGGATGTCGACGTTGCGACTAGGGTAAACGTCCATATGCCTTGGTTTGTCAGGACTGGGAGTCGAGAGGCGCAACGCGCCACGCAACCCGCGTATTTTGCGGCGCGGGCGTGCCTGAGTCAACGCACAAGACGCGGTCATCGTGCAAAATGGCCGGCATTCTCCTGCGACCGCTCCGGAACCTCATGACCGACCCCGCCAAGCTCTATGCCCAGGCCACGGCCGCCTATAACCAGAAGGACTGGCGGCGCGCGCTTGAGCTTGCGGCACAGCTGATACCGCAGGCGCCCAAGCATGCCGAACTGCATTACCTCGCCGGGCTGGCCGCGCTGGAACTGCAGCAGATGCCGCAGGCGCTGGAATACCTGCATCGGGCCAGCGAGCTGTATCCGATGCGCGCCGACTACGTAACGCAGTTTGCGAAAGCACTGTCCCTGGTCAACCTGTCCGCCGAAGCCATGGTGCTGGCCGACCGCGCGCTGACGCTGCTGCCGCTCGATGCGCAGACGCTCGACACGCTCGGCGTCGTGTTCACGCGCGCCAATGCGCACGAACGCGCCACGGCACTGTACGACCGCGCGGTGGCGCTGGCGCCGAACCATCCGAACTACCGTTACAACCTCGCCAAGTCGCTGGTGTTCCTGGGCGACATGGACGCCGCCGAACGCGAGCTCGAGGCTTGCCTGGCGCTGGCACCGTGGTACTGGGGCGCGCACCTGACACTGTCGCAGCTGCGCAAGCAAAGCCGGGAGCACAACCACCTCGAACGCCTGCATGCGCTATTGCCCAAAAGCGCGGAAAACCAGGCGGCGCAGATGAACCTGCATCTGGCGCTGGCCAAGGAATACGAGGATCTGGCCGATCACCCGCGCGCGTTCGAGCATCTCGCCGCCGGCAAGGCGGCCGGCCACGCGAATCGCCAGTACTCACCACAGCGCGACGAGGCGTTGTTCGAAACGATCACCCGTACCTCGCCCGAGCCGCAACCGGCATCCGCCGGACTCGCCACCGAAGAGCCGATCTTCATCATCGGCATGCCGCGCTCCGGCACCACGCTGGTGGAACGGATCATTTCCAGTCATCCCGATGTGCATGCCGCCGGCGAACTGCAGAATTTCCCGCTGGCGTTCAAGCGCGCCTCAGGCAGCCAGACTCCGTACCTGCTCGACTCGGATACCTTCGAGCGGGCGCGCAACATGAACTGGCAGCAGCTGGGCGCGGACTATCTGTCCAGCACCCGGCCCGACACCGGATTCAAGCCGCGCTTCATCGACAAGCTGCCGCACAATTTTCTCTACGTCGGGGCAATTGCCAATGCCTTGCCCAACGCCAGGATCATCTGCCTGCGCCGCGACCCGATGGACACCTGCCTGAGCAATTTCCGCCAGCTCTTCTCGCATGGTTCGCCGTACCACGACTATTCGTACGACCTGCTCGACATCGGGCGGTACTACATCCTGTTCGACCGCCTGATGGCGCATTGGAAACGGACGTTTCCCGGGCGGATCCTGGAAGTGGATTACGAGACGCTGGTGGATACCCAGGAAGCCAGCTCGCGCCAGTTGATCGAATTCTGCGGCCTGCCCTGGAACGATGCCTGCCTGCACTTCGAGAGCAATGCGGCGCCGGCGACCACCGCCAGCGCGGTCCAGGTGCGCGAGCCGATCTACCGCAGCGCGCTCAAGCGCTGGAAACAGTACGAGGTGCAGCTGGCCGGGCTGCAGAAACTGCTGGGCGCAGCGGGCATCGCGCCCGCTCCGTGAGCCCCGGGCCGCCGGTCAGAGCGTGCGCTGGAACGCCAGCCCCTGCTGCACCACCGGTGCGACCAGCCAGTGGTCGGCGAGCAGGAAGGCGAACAGTGCCATCAGGTAGACGATCGAGTAGTTGAACACCTTCATCGGAAACAACTCATCCGGCGGATTCAGCAGCCGCACCGCGTAATACAGGAAGCCGGCGCCGAGCACCACCGCACCGCCCAGGTAGATCAGGCCGCTCATCCCGGTCAGCGCCGGCAGCAGCGTCACCAGCACCAGCAGGATCGTGTAGAACAACACGTGCCAGCGCGTGTACACCACGCCGTGGGTGACCGGCAGCATCGGCACCTGCGCGCGGGCGTAATCGTCACGCCGGAAGATCGCCAGCGCCCAGAAATGCGGTGGCGTCCACACGAAGATGATCAGGCAAAGCTGCAGCGCGAACGGGTGCAACGCATCGGTCACCGCGGCCCAGCCGATTGCCGGTGGCAGCGCCCCGGCCAGCCCGCCGATCACGATGTTCTGCGGCGTGGCGCGTTTCAGGTAGGCGGTATACACCAGCGCATAGCCGATCAGCCCACCGAAGGTGAGCAGCGCGGTGAGCGGATTGACCAGCAGCACCAGCACCAGCATCGAGACGATGCCGAGCAGCACCGCGAACACCAGCACCTGCCGCGGCGTGAGTTTGCCGGTTGCCAGCGGCCGTCGCGCGGTGCGCGCCATCAGCTTGTCGATGCGCTCGTCGATCAGATGGTTGAACGCCGCGGCCGAGCCGGAGGCCATCCAGATGCCCAGGGTGCCGAACACCAGCGCTCGCCATGGGGGAATGCCCGGCACGGCGAGGAACATGCCGATCACCGCGCAGAAAACCAGCAGCGCGACGACGCGCGGCTTGGTCAATTGCAGGTATTCGCGGAACAGTTCCATCTCAGCGTTGCTCCAGCGACAGAAACAGTGATTCGTCATGCCGCCGCTGCGTACGCGCCAGCGTGACCAGCAGGGTGAACAGCAGCAGTGCGGCCACGCCATTGTGCGCGGTCGCCACCACCAGCGGCAAACCGAAGTACACGTTGCTGATGCCCAGCAGCACCTGGCTCACCAGCGCGGCGGCGATCGCGATGCCGAAGGCGCCCAGGCCGCGCCGGGCGACCTTGTGCGACAGCCAGCCGAGATAGCAGAACACCACCAGCGCACCGATCCGGTGCGCGATCTGGATCGCGCTGCGCGCGGCCATGTCGAGTACGCCGCCTTCGTAATTGACCCCGATGCCGCGCCACAGCACGAAGCCCTGCCGGAAATCCGTCGGCGGCGCCCACTGACCCAGGCACTGCGGAAACGAACCGGGGCCGTAGCCGCAGGCCAGCGCCGCATAGTTGGCCGAGGTCCAGCCGCCCAGCGCGATCTGGCAAAACAGCAGCACGATGCCGAGCGTCAGCCAGCGGCGCAGGTCGGCGATCCGCTCGTCCGGCGCACCGATGCCGGCAAAACGCAGCGCCGCGTAGGCCAGCAGTGCGAACGTGGTGATGCCACCGAGCAGATGCCCCATCACCACCACCGGCTTCAGCAACAGCGTCACCGTCCACATCCCGAGCATCGCCTGGAAGATGATCACCGCCAGCGCCAGCACGCTGATCTTCCATGCCGCCGGCCGACGCAGGCCGATCGCCGCAAGCAGCGGCAAGGCGATCGCACAGACCGCCAGCAACGACGACCATTGATGTTCGCCGCGGATGTAGAGACTGACCCCGGCCGCGGCGAATACCGCCCCGCCGATCACCGCCAGCCGCGCGCTGCGCTTGCGCCAGCTGGCGAGCAACGCCAGCACCAGCACCAGCACGCCGAGCGTGCCGGCGAAGAAGCGGTGCACCTGTTCACGCCAGGCCTTGTGCGCCTCGTACGGGCGCTGCGGAAAGGCGGCATCGGCGCTGGCCACCGCCTGCGCGTGCTGCGGCCAGGTCGCCTGGCCGTAACAGGTCGGCCAGTCCGGGCAGGACAGGCCCGCGTTGGACAGCCGCACGAACGCGCCGAACATCACCAGCCCCAGCGCGAACACCGCCGCCAGCAGCGACAGGCCGCGCAGGATTTTCAGCGGACGCGCCGGCATTACTTGATCACCTTCTGCAGGTCCCGCGCCAAACCGGATGCATCGAAGCCGGCGGGATAGAACGCCAGCGCGGTGCCATTGGACTCCACCAGCAGCGCGCTGACGCTGTCCGGTGCGGTCGGGCGGTAGCTCGCCAGCTTGCCGTCGACATCGTTGCCCAGCAACCAGTAGCTCTGCATGGCGGCACGGCTGCCGGCGTCCGCCGGCGGCGCGCCGAGATACAGCAGGCGCAGCCGCGACTGGTTGCGGTTGAGCATGACGCGCGCTTTCGCCATTGCGGTCAGCGTCGCCAGGCACTGCGTGGCGCAACCCGGGCCGGCCAGCGCCACCAGGGTCATGCGCGGCTCGCTGTCACGCCAGGCATAGGCCTGCCCATCCGCCAGCTGCACCGGCAATTTCTCGTCGACGAAATTGCGCTGCGGCCGGATCGGCTGACCGTTGCCCCTGGCGCCGGGTTGCCAGCCGCCGTAAGTGAGCAGCCCGGCCACGATCATCGGCGCGGCGAACACCAGCGCGATCAGGATCAGGAACAGGCGGTTTCTGCGCAACGACTTGGGATCAACTGGTTTCATCGGACTTCATCGTCATTCTGGATTCGGGATTTGCGCGGAGCGCGCTTGCGATGCAGCACCAACAGGATCACCACCGCCGCCAGCGCGAACGAGAACCACTGGAACGCATAGGCCCGGTGCCGCGCCGGCGGCATCGAGGAAAAATCGAGCGTGTGCACGCGCACGTAGATCGAGGCCGGATCGGCATCCAGCGCCAGCATCCGCGGATACAGCGGGCGACCGAGGTCGCGGGCGATCTCCGCCGGATCCAGAAAGATGCTGCTCTTCGGCCAACGGGCCTGCTGCGCCAGCGCATCGCCACCCATCTCGAAACCGATCGGCGGCAGCGGCACGTACAGACCCTGCAGATCGACTTCGTCGGTCGGCAGCGGCGGCAACTGGGGTTTCTGCGCCGTACCGTTGCCAGGCAGGAAACCCAGGTCGACCAGCAGCAAGCGCTGCGGGTCGCGCAGCGCAAACGGGGCAAACACTTCCACGCCGCCGCGTTCATCGTGATTCGGATTGTCCAGCAGGTACAGGCGGTCGGCCAGATAACGGCCACGCAGCCGCACCCGCGGAAAGCTGTCGGACGGTGGCGTTGCGGCCACCTTGGCGAAGTCCTGCAGCGGCGCCGACGACGATGCGGCATAGCGCCGCAGAAGTGCTTCCTTGAAGTCGGCGCGGTGCAGCTGCCAGACGCCCAAACGTATGAACAGCAAGGCGCCAGTCAGCGTCAGCAGCAGTGCCCACCACGATGGGCGACGAAATCCGCTCACGCGGCGTGCCCGCCGGTGGTCGCTATACTGCGCAGGTCGAAATGGATCGGATCAATCACGTGGAAACCATCTACAAATATGCACTGGTGGGGTTGCTGCTGGTGGTGATTTTCAGCCTCGGCCAGGCGCTGTACTTCATGATGACCGACAAGGACGACGACAAGCGCACGGTCTGGGCGCTGACCCGTCGCATCGGCCTGTCGCTGGTGCTGATCGGCATGGTCGCGCTCGGCATCTGGATGGGCTGGCTGCATCCACACGACGTGGGCCAGTGATTGTAACCGGCTGGATCGACCATCGCGTCGTGTCCGCGACAAATCGCGCGCCACGCCTTCCACCGGCGGCCCGCTGCCGCTGATCCGCTCAGGCCGACGTGCCGCGTTCACGACAGGCTGATATCGCGCAGATCATGCAGCCAGATGCACGCCGCGAGCGGACTAGTCCGGGTAGTAGCTCCGGTACCACTGGACAAAGCGGGCCACGCCCTCCTCCACCGACACGCTCGGGGTGTAATCGACGGCGGCCGCCAGCGCCGACACGTCAGCCTCCGTGTCAGGCACGTCACCGGCCTGCAGCGGCAACAGCTCCATCTGCGCCTTGCGGCCCAGGCACTGCTCCAGCACCTCGATATAGCGCAGCAATTCCACCGGTTGCTGGTTGCCGATATTGAAGATGCGATACGGGGCAAGACTGGTGGCGGGATCCGGCGCATTTCCGTCCCAGCCGGGGTTGCCTGCCGGCACGGTGTCCAGCGTGCGCAGCACGCCTTCCACGATGTCGTCGACATAAGTGAAACTGCGCTTGTGCCGACCGTGGTTGAACACCTGGATCGGTTCGCCGGCGAGGATCGATCGGGTGAACAGGAACAGCGCCATGTCCGGTCGGCCCCACGGACCATAGACGGTGAAGAAACGCAGCCCCGTGCACGGCAGGCCGTACAGATGCGCGTAGCTGTGCGCCATCATCTCGTTGGCTTTTTTCGACGCCGCGTACAGCGTCAGCGGGTGCTCGGTGGGCTGGTGTTCGGAGAACGGCATCTTCGTGTTGGCGCCATACACCGAGCTGGTGGATGCGAATACCAGATGCTCGACCCGGTGATGGCGGCAGCCCTCGAGGATATGCAGGAAGCCGGTGACGTTGGTGGACACGTAGATGTGCGGATTCTGCGCGGCATAGCGCACGCCGGCCTGGGCGGCGAGGTTGATCACGCGCTGCGGCTTGTGCGTGGCGAAGGTCGCCTCGATGGCCGCGCGGTCGGCCAGATCCGCCGCGACATGCAGGTAGTTCGGATGGTCGATGAAGCGCGCCAGCCGCGCCTTTTTCAGATTGACGTCGTAGTAGTCGCTGAGATTGTCGATGCCGATGACTTCATCGCCGCGTTCGAGCAGACGCGTGGCGACATGCGAGCCGATGAATCCGGCGCTACCCGTAACTAGGATCTTCATTCCATTACAACCCGGTCAGTGAATTTCATTCTGCTGCCGCGCCAACCGGCGTGACCGACATCGCCATGGATGCCGGCGAAGTGCGGCAACCGATCCATGGCGTGCGCAGCGGCAGGGCGCGAGGCATGCAAGCGCCGCTCAAAGTCGCCCGTCGACGGCGTCACGTGGCAGCACATATTTGACGTCGTAAAGCACTGACATGGATTTGCCGAACGCGCGCATGCCGGCACTGCCGATCTGTGCAAACTGCTGGTGACCCACGGCGATGATGACCGCGTCGTATTGATCCGGCTGCGGCGCATCGATCAGCTCGATACCGTATTCGTGCCGTGCCGCCGCCACGTCGACCCACGGATCAAAGATATCGACCTGGGCGTTGTAGGCGTTGAGCGCATCCACGATGTCGACCACGCGGGTATTGCGCAGATCCGGGCAGTTTTCCTTGAACGCCAGCCCCAGGATCAGGATGCGCGCGCGCACCGGGTTGATCCCCTTGCAGACCATCAGCCGGATGACTTCCCCGGCGATGTACTGGCCCATGCTGTCGTTGGTGCGGCGACCGGCCAGGATCACGTCGGGATGATGGCCGACTTCCTGCGCCTTGTGGGTGAGGTAGTAGGGATCCACGCTGATGCAGTGACCACCGACCAGGCCCGGCCGGAACGGCAGGAAATTCCATTTCGTACCGGCCGCCTGCAGCACCTCCAGGGTGTCGATGCCGAGCTTGTTGAACAATTTGGCGAGGTCGTTGATCAGCGCAATGTTCAGGTCGCGCTGGGTGTTCTCGATCACCTTGGCCGCTTCGGCCACTTTCAGCGAGCTGGCGCGATGCGTGCCGGCGCTAATGATCGAGCCGTAGAGGCGATCCACGAAGTCGGCCACCTCGGGCGTGGATCCGGACGTCACCTTGAGGATGGTGGTGACCCGGTGCAGCTTGTCGCCCGGGTTGATCCGCTCCGGACTGTAGCCGGCGAAAAAGTCGCGGTTGTAGGTCAGCCCCGATACCCGTTCGAGGATCGGGATGCAGATCTCCTCGGTGCAGCCGGGATAGACGGTTGATTCGTAGACCACGATGTCGCCGGCCCCGATGACCTTGCCCAGCGATTCGCTGGCCTTGATCAATGGCGTCAGGTCCGGTCGCTTGGCCGAATCGATCGGTGTCGGCACGGTGACGATGTACACCTGGCAGCCACGGATATCGTCCAGCGCAGCGCTGAAACGCAGACGTGTCGCGGCCGCCAGCTCGTCGGCGTCGACCTCCAGCGTATGGTCTTCGCCGGCGCGCAATTCATCTACCCGCAGCGCATTGATATCGAAGCCGACCGTGTCGTAGCGCTTGCCGAATTCGACGGCCAGCGGCAACCCGACGTAGCCCAGCCCGACCACGGCAATCTTGGTGTGTTCCAGAAGCTGCATGCGATACGCCCGTGTCTCGTCTGTGATTGGAATGGCCGGCCCGGGAGCCGGGATTCCACGACCCTGGAGCCCGCAGCCATGCCAACCCGACTGGTTGGCGACACGCCGGCGTACTGCAGCGTCTTGCTTTAACCAATTTCTGTCAATTATGTTGTGATATCTTCGCAATTCTGAAAGACAGTCAGGGGGATTGCCATGAAGACTTTATTTCATTTGCTCTCGTTGGGTCTGCTGTTTGCGCTTGCTGCGTGCGCCACCACACCTGGTTCAGCCCTGGCGCCCAAGCTCGACGCCGACGTGCAGGCGGTGGCCACGTACCACATCGGGGTGGACGACCAGTTGCAGATCTCGGTCTGGCATAACCCGGACCTGAGCGTCAGCGTGCCGGTGCGGCCCGACGGAAAGATCACCGTTCCGCTGATCGGCGATGTCGATGCAGGCGGCAAGACGCCCGAAGAAGTGGCCACCGAGGTCAAGGACAAGCTCAAGGCGTTCGTTCGCGACCCCCAGGTCGCGGTGATTCTGACCGAACTGCGCAGTCACGAATACCTGTCGCGGGTGCGGGTGACCGGCGCGGTGCGCGCGCCGGTTTCGATCCCCTACCGGCAGGGCATGACCGTGCTTGACGCGGTGCTGGCCGCGGGTGGCACCACGGAATTCGCGTCGGCAGATCATACCGAGCTGTATCGCAAAGTGGGCGACGGGACGCAGTCGTATGCGATACGACTTGACAATATCCTTCAGAAAGGGGAATTGGGAACCAACTACCCGGTGCAGCCCGGCGATGTGATAACCGTTCCGCAACGCGCATTCTGAACGTTCGTGCAGGCGAGTCGATGAGCGAAGAGATCACCCCTTTCGCGGCCATGTTGCCGGTACTGGTAACCGAGGCAAGACGGCGGCGCGTCATCCTGGGCCTTATCTTCGCCGCGATCGCGCTGCTGGCGTTGATCATCGGGGTGCAATGGCCGCGCCGCTACGACGCCTCCACCACCATCCTGGCGCAGGAAGGCAGCATCATCACGCCGCTGATGGAGGGTGCGGCATCGCCCACCGCCAATGCCAATCGCGCCGGCATCGCCCAGGCGGTGATCTTCAGCCGCAAGGTGATGAATCAGATCCTGGTCGCCGGTGGCTGGATGGCCGGCCGGCCATCGCCGGTGGAGCGGGATCGGCTGATCCAGGAGATCAAGTCCAGAACCAGCGTGGTGATCTCGCACGGCAACCTCATCACGATCAGTTATCACGATTCCGATCCCAAGCGGGCGTTCGAGGTTACCCAGCAGTACGCGCAGTTGTTCATCAGCGAAAGCCTCTTGTCGAAAAAGCGCGAGAGTCGCGAGGCGTTCGAGTTCATCAACAGCCAGGTCGAAGCCTACCGGCAGAAGCTGACTGATGCCGAGGGCAAGCTGAAGGACTACCGCAGCACCAACGCCGATGCCCGGCCCGGCAGCGAGACCGACACCAATGCCAGCATCGCCCAGCTGCGCAACCAGATCGAAACCGCACGCATGGACCTGATGGAGAAGCGTTCGCAGGAAGCGTCGCTGAATTCGCAACTCTCCGGCGAGTCCGAAGTCAGTGCAGTGACGACGTCCAGCGGCATCTACCAGAGCCAGCTGGCCGACCTGCAGTCGCAGCTGGACAAACTGCGGCTGACCTACACCGATGACTACCCGGACGTGGTGCGCATCCGCCATCAGATCGAGGATCTGCGCCAGCAGCTCGCGCAGGCCGACCAGCGAAGTCAGACGGCTCGCTCGGTAGGCGGCGGCGCACCGGACAACGGCGTTCAATTCAACCCGCTGTACACGCAGATGAAGGGCCAGGTCTCCACGCTGCGGGCGGACATTGCCGCGGCCAACGCACGCCTGGGCGCCAGCCAATCCATGCTGGAATCCGAACTCGAACGCAGCAAGCGTATCGCCAATTCGGAAGCCGTCACCGCGGAGCTGACCCGCGACTACACCGTCAACCGAGACGTCTACCAGGATTTGCTCAAGCGCCGTGAAAACGCGCGGGTCTCGATGAACCTCGATGCCGAGCAGGGCGGCATGTCCTTCGTCGTGCAGAACCCGGCGATCATGCCGCTGACCCCCTCGGGCCTGCGATTCATCCATTTCGGCGTTGTCGGGATTCTGGCTGCGCTGGCAATCCCCTGCGGCCTGCTGTTCGGCATTGCGCGTTTCGATCCCCGCGTGCGCTCGATCGCCCAGTTGGAACATGCCACCGGAGTGCTTGTGCTGGCGGCGGTGCCGTTCTACCCCACGCCGGCGGACCGGCGGCGTGAGCGACGGCGCAACATGTTGCTCGCCTCGATCATCCTGGCCGTTGCTGCCGCGTATCTGATCCTGTTCTGGCTCAAGCTGAAGGGGATCGCATGAACGCAAAGGATGACGAAAAACTGCCCGTCATGGCGGATGGCGGAGACGAAGCCCACGCGTCCGTGCCTGAGCCCAAAGCCTCATCGTCCGGCCATTTGATCGCGCGGATGTCTGAAACCGGCCTTCTGGCGACGCGGCAGCTCGAAGAACGCAGGCTGATCCACCGCGAAGACTCGGTGCGGACGCAGTCCGATGCCTTCCGCGAGATACGCACGCGGCTGCTGTGGCTTGGCGGCGACGCCAACTTCGTGACCCTGGTGGTACCGGTCAGCCCGAAATCCGGCGGCAGTTTCGTGGCGCGCAACCTTGCCACGGCATTTGCTTTCGACGAGTCCAAGACCAGCCTGCTGATCGATTGCAACCTGCGCTACCCGGCCCAGCACAAGGCGCTCGGCGTGGATCCGCTCAACGGCGGCCTGATCGATTATCTGGAACATCCCGCGATCGGCATCCAATCGGCGCTGTACAGCACCGGCATCCCTCGGCTGCGGCTCATCCCGGCGGGCACGCTGCGCGAAAACAGCGGTGAATATTTTTCCTCGTTCCGCATGCGCGCGGTCATCGATTCGCTGCGCTGCCGCTATCTCGACCGCTTTCTGTTTCTGGATGGCCCCGCCATCAAGGGCTCGCCGGACGCCCGCATCCTGTCCGATCTGGCCGACTTCGTGGTGGTGGTGGCCGGCTACGGCCGTGACACGCCGGCGGCGATCAGCCAGGCCGTCGCCAATTTCGACGCCGACAAACTGGCCGGAGTGGTTTTCAACTACGCACCTTGATGTATCGAGCCGCATGACAACAGGTCCGACGACCTGCTTCCGGGGGATGGAATATGCCTGCATCCAGCACGTCCGTTCGCGCATTTGCAGTGGCCCTGGCGACCACGGCGGGCACGGCCTCGGCCGCGCAGTTCGACTACACCGCATATGCCGGCATCGAACACAGCGACAACGTCAACCTCAGTGCGACCAACCCGATCAGCCAGAATACTCTGACTCCGGGCATCAATTTCACTTTCACGCAGCAGGGCGCCGACATCCAGGCCAATGTCGCCGGCACGCTGGAATATCGGGACTACCTCGGCGGCGCCTTTGACAACCAGACGCTCGCGCAACTTTCCGGTCAGGTCAACTGGACCGTGCTGCCCCAGCGGCTGGACTTCACCGTGCAGGATTTCGCCGCGGTGGAACCGCTGTCGACACTGTCCAGCAATGCGCCCGACAACCAGCAGCAGACCAATGTCGTGTCGCTCGGGCCGACCCTCCACTTCAGGCTTGGCAATACGCTGCGGGGGCAGGCGGAGCTGCGCTACATCAACAGCGATGCCTCCAAGACCAAGCAGTTCAATTCCTCGCGGGGCGAGGCTGCGTTGCGGGTGTTCAAGGATTTGAATGAGACCGATCAATTGTCGGGCAACATCGAATCGCAGCACGTCCATTTCAACAACACCACGAACGGCACCGCGCAAGGCCCCGGCGATCTCGCGAGCAATCCCGACTACAGTCGCAACGAGCTGTTCGGCCGCTACACCAGCAAACTGGCGCACTTCGATATCGACGCCGCGCTGGGCTGGTCGCAAATCGACTTTCATGCGGCACCCAGTGCTTCCAGCGCGTTGTTTCGAATGACCCTTGGCTGGCGACCGACGCCGCGCAACAGCTTCAGCATCACGGCTGCCCGTCAGTTTTCCGATGCGGCTGAGGAGATGATGCTGCTACCGGGGCAGACCCTGGTCGGCACCGATACCAGTGCGCCCATCACCCCGGTAGGTCCGACAGGCATCAATACCGGCAACTCGGTGATCGATCCGCAGGTCTATCTGGATCGCCGCCTGGAAGGAACCTACACGTTCACCGATGAACGGCTCACGCTGAGCGTGTCACCACTGTACAGCCAGCTCCATTACCTGAACCTGCCCACCTTCGACCAGACCAGCCGCGGCGCCAGTGGCGGCCTGAACTATCGCCTGGGCCAGCGTCTATCGCTGCAGGCCTTCGCCGATCAGCAGAGGCTCACCTACCAGTCCCTCGCCCGCCGCGACAAGACCACCGACTATGGGCTTGGCCTGAGTGAACAGCGCACGCCGCACTGGAGCTGGCGCCTCACGCTGATCCACCGCCAACGCAACAGCACGGTGACGGCCGAGGGATATCGCGACAACGAAATCTATTTTGGTGTTGCATACAAGCGATGATGGCGTCGGCAGTGGACGCCCTTCCCTGTCATTTTGGCGGCGATGGCGAATTGTTCGGCCTTTATCACTCGACCCCGGGCACGGCACGCAAGGCGGTGCTGCTGTGTCCGCCCCTGGGCCAGGATCTGATCCGCAGTCACCGGGTCTATCGGCAGCTGGCCGAAACGCTGGCCGCGAATGGCACCGCTGCCCTGCGATTCGATTATTACGGCAGCGGCGACTCGGCAGGTGACAGCGTGGAACTGGACTGGGCGCGCAGCATCGCCAACATCGTCACCGCCACGGCGGAGCTTCGTGCGCGCAGCGGTTGCGATCGCGTGGTTGCCTTTGGCGCCCGTCTCGGCGGCAGCCTTGCCCTGGCCACCGCCGCGGCCGGGCACTTCGCCGAACTGATCGTGTGGGATCCGATCATCGATGGTAGCGCGCATGTGGCGCAACTGGATGAGCTGCAGGCGCGCCTCCAGCTCGACCCCGGACGATTCATCCGGCCACGGTCGGCGGCTGACGTCGCCGGTCAATGGCTGGGGTTTCCAGTCAGCCCACGCTTGCGCCAGCAACTCGGCGAGCTGCACCTGCAGCGCTCGGGCACCCGCACGCTGGTGCTGGACTCATTGCCAGCGGCATCCGCGCGGCAGTGGGATCGTCTGGATCGGGACGCCACGGTGGAATACCTGGAGGCGCCAACGTACTGGGACGACCTGGACCGGCTGGAACACGCGATCCTCTCGCCCGAACTGGTTCGGCGGGTAACCGCCCGCCTGGCGGAGATGGGGTGATGCAGGAGCGCGCTTACCGCTTCGGTCGCGCCCAGCACCTGGTCGGGGTGGCCGGCCTGCCATCGTCGCCCGCGGATGGGGTCGGCGTGATCTTGCTCAATGCCGGTCTGGTGCACCGGATCGGCCCGTTCCGGCTCTACGTGGAAATGACCCGCAGGCTCAATGCGTGTGGCTACCCGAGCCTGCGTTTCGATCTTTCCACCCTGGGCGACAGCCGCGCAAGCGCCGAATCACAATCCGCCAAGCAGCAGATCCGCGCGGACATCGCCGACGCGATCACGCTGCTGGGAGCGCAATCCGGCTGCAAGCGCTTCGTACTGATCGGACTGTGTTCGGGTGCGGAAAATGCGCATATCGCCGCCTGCACCGATACCAGGGTCTCGGGCGCGGTCCTCCTCGACGGCTACGCCTATCGCACCAGCGGTTTCCTGTTGCGCCACTACCTGCCCAAAGTGCTCAGCCCCGAACGCTGGCGTCGTTACCTGATGCGCCGATGGCGACCGGTCCCGGCCGCGATGCCGGCGGCAGACTTCGATCACGAATATCCACCGCTTGCGGAAGTGCGCGCCGAGCTGGCCGACATGCTCGCCCGCGGCCTCCGGCTGTGCTTCATCTACAGTGGTGGCGTGACAAAATACTTCAATCACGTCCGCCAGTTTCGTGAATGTTTCGGACGTCTGGCGGCCCATCCCGGAGTGTCTGTCAGCCTGCTGGACGGCACCGACCACACCTATATCCTCAGTGGCGACCGCAACCGCCTGCTGGATGCCATCGAGCACTGGATGCAGCACAACTTCCCCATCGACACGGCGGGTAATCCGACATGAATACGATCCTGGTCACCGGCGGCGCCGGCTATATCGGCAGCCATGTCGTGCAGCAGCTGGCCGCGCGCGGCGAGCGTGTCGTGGTGATCGACAACCTGGTCAGCGGTTTTCGCCATGCGGTTCGCGATGCCGAGCTGGTGACTGGCAATGTCGGCGATCGCGCGCTGGTCTCGCGCGTGCTGGCTGAGCACAAGGTTGAGGCGGTGCTGCATTTCGCCGCCCACACGGTCGTTCCCGAATCGGTGAGCGATCCGCTGAAGTACTACGGCAACAACACCTGCAACACGCGCAACCTGCTGGCCTGCTGCGCGGAGGCCGGCGTGCGGCAATTCCTGTTCTCCTCCACCGCGGCGGGCTACGGCATGCCCGCCAGCGGCGTCGCCGACGAGGACACTCCGACCCAGCCGAT
>DAIMGD010000010.1:0-19709 GCA_036724165.1 Rhodanobacter sp. | reverse complement strand
ACATAGTCCTTCAGGAAGGCCAGCGCGAACACGAACGGCGCCTGCCACATCCGCACCGGCCTGCCCTTGTCCAGCCAGTCGCGGCACTTCAGCTCGGCGTAGCGCAGCACCTTCAGCTGCTTGTGCGGAAGGGTCGGGTTGTTGAGGTGGCTGAACGGCGCACGCAGCGTCGGCGCGCTGCCGTCGAAGCGCAGCGATTCGTGCACGCGCACATCGCTCCAGCGCGCCCGCTCACGGTGGTACAGCCGCGCCATCCGCTCACCGACCGCGGGCCGGTACCAGCGCATCGCGCGACCCATGTAAATCGTGCTGCGGCGCAGATACACCGCGGGCGCATCGCCCGCCATCAGTGCGGGCAGGCGCTGCTGCAATTCCGCCGCGAGTTCCGGCGTGAGGTATTCGTCGGCATCCAGCACCAGGATCCAGTCGTGGCGACACTGGGTGGTGGCGAAGTTGCGCTGCGCGCCGAAACCGAGCCAGTCCTGATGTACCACTCGCGCAGCATGCTGCTGTGCGATGGCTACGGTGCCGTCGTCGCTGCCGCTGTCGACCACCAGCTTCTCGGCCGCGAACGGCACGCTGTCCAGGCAACGGGCGATGTTGTCGGCCTCGTTGTAGGTGATGACGACAAGGGTGAGCGGCAGGATGGACATGCGACGGATTCTAGCCGATCCGTCTGACCGCTCCGACCGGACCGGCCGTCTGCACGGGCATCCGTGACCGGTCGGGAGAAGGGCGAACATACCGTCGGCAGATGCGTTCCGTGAGTTCGGTATGATGGGCGGGCGGCGCGACTCCTCGCTGATGGCTTCCGGGATGTATCGCCGCGCCACGCTGGCGGAATGCCGGCTGCGATTTCGGGGAGACTATGCGAATGAGCCGAAGCGAGTGCGAGGTTGCTCCAACCAGACATGCTGATTACCAGGGTGGGCAACCGACTTCCGCGAAGCAGTCGCGCAGGGTCGCCGCATGAGCCGCCGGATGACGAGCTTCGCGGTGGTCGTCACCAGCTACAACTATCGCGATTTCGTGCTGGAAGCGGTCGAAAGCGCGCTGGCGCAGAGCCGCATGGCCACGCAGATCATCATCGTCGATGACGGCTCCACCGACGGATCCGATGCCTTGCTGCGCGAACGCTATGCTGCAGATGCGCGTGTCACGCTAGTGTTCGGTGCCAATGGCGGGCAGCTTGAGGCCTTCCAGCGCGGCGTCGCGCTGGTACAGGCTGACGTGGTTTGTTTTCTGGATTCCGATGATCGCTGGGCGCCGGATTATCTGGCCCGGCTGGGCGAACTGTACGACGCGCGTGCCGACGTCGATTTCGTGTTTTCGGACATGCAGCATTTCGGCGAGGAGAGCAAGGTGGTGGGGTTTCATCGCCACGCGGTCGATCTGGGCTATACCGCGATCATCACCTACGCCTTGACGCGCTGGTACGGCGCGCCGACGTCGGCGGTATCCATGCGTTCGCGTTGGGCGCGACGGGTGCTCGAGGTTCCCGATGCGTTTCGCGAAACATGGCGCCTGTCGGCAGACAACTGCCTGGTTTTCGGCAGCAGCGTGCTCGGCGCACGCAAGTATTATTTGCCGACCGGCAGCGTCTGGTATCGCATCCATGACAAGAACGGCTGGTGGTCGAATCGCAGCGCGACATCGATCTACATCAATCGCCTGCGCTCGCGCGGCTTGATCGCTCATTACGCCGGCATGGTCGGGATCGACGCGTCGTGCATCGAGTTGTGCAAGCTCGAATACAAGACCAAGCCCGACCCGCTCTGGGCGGAGACCAAACGCTATGCGGCGCTTGCCATGCGTGGTCCGGCCCCCTGGTGGAAGCGGGTCGAACACATGTTCGCGATCCTGCTGGGATCACGCAAGGTCGGTTAGAGGTTCGCTGCCGGTCGGGCGCAATGCCGCCAGCGAGCACGGTTCAGCCGTGGCTGCACGACACGATCACGGAACACCCAGCGATTTCACCCCGACGACTTGCTCGCACAACAGCGGCTGCAGCGCGTCCCGCAGCAAGCCGGCGAAACGCTGCTCGTTCGTCTCGAACCAGGCCCGCGCAGCTGCACCGAGGACCTGGTGCTGCGTGGCGTCCATCCGGCACGCGTGCTCGATCGCCGCCTCCAGCGCCGCTTCGTCGAAGTGGTAGCGTGTCGCCGCGTTCAGTCTGCCGGCGGCCGTGGCAGCAACCAGGATGCCGCGATCGGGACGCACCAGCTCGTTCATCGGTGGCGCATCGCAGGTGATCGTCACGGCGCCGCAGCTCATCGCCTCGGCAATGTAGTGACCCCAGCCCTCGGCTTCGGACAGGCACAGGTGAAAAAGGTAACTGTTCTGCAGCCGCCGGATTTCACCGATGTCGCACAGCGTGGCGATCCGGTGTTCCACGTTGTCACGTGCGGGCGTGGCCGGGATGCCTTGCGCCGTCTGCGGCGATTGCAGCACCAGCAGTGGTGGCCATTCCGGATGGCGACGCCATAGTGCCAGCAGACGACGGGTGCCCTTCATCCGGCTGGCGCCCGCCAGATGCAGGAAATGCGGGCGTCGCGGGGTTTCCGGAATCAGGCAATCCGTGCTGCGAAAACCGATGTACAGCGTGTTGATGCCGCGCGACTGAAAAGTAGCGGCAGCGACCCGGGTCTTGGTCAGCAGGGCGTCGAAGCGGTGCAGGTGGCGCTCGTCCCGCGGCGACAGCCATTCCGGATTGGGAATGAACAGGTTGCGCCGTGCCAGACCCAGATAGGCCGGATGCACGTGTTCCAGCATGATGTTGGCGTCGAATTTCCGATAGGCACCATTGCCGCGACGCAACGATTGCCACCACAGCCGAAGACGCAGTCGAAGCGCGCCCCATGCCAGGCGCTGCCGGTGCGGGCCCACCGCAGTGAAATGCACTTCGTGTCCGAGTGACTCAAGCGTCTCGCGCAACATGCGCAGGTCACGGCTCAGTCCACGCCGATTGTCCCAGCCGATCAGATTGATGCGTGCTGACTGCCCCGGATCAGTCATCTCGCGAAAGCTTCGTTTGCCGGGGTGCGGCTGCCGATCAGCACGGCCAGTCCGAGCACCAGGAAGAAGTACAGCGAATGCGGCATGGCGCGGTAGAACACGTTGTCGCTGAAGGCGCACAGTGCATACATGCCAACCACGGCCAGGCCAGCATAGGCCGCCACCATCACAGTGCTGTCCGCCTGCCGCGCATGACGGGCGAAGTAAACCAGCGGAAGTCCGAAGATCGACAGCAGCACCAGCAGCCCCGGCACGCCACCGGTGGCCGCCCATTCCAGGTACTCGCTGTGCGGATGATCATATTTCGAGATGACCGGGTTGGCGTGGCCGCTTGCCACCTGCTGGCGCACGTAGACGCCGAACTGGTCGATTCCGACGCCCTCCAGCGGGTGATCCAGAATGGCATGACCCGCTGTGCGCCACATCTCCAGGCGCTCGCGCACAGCGCCCGTGGCATCGGTGTGGTGATCGTAGCTGGCCATCTCGGATCCGACCGCCGCGAATCGATCCAGCACCACGCCATGCACGCTTGCACCAGCCAGCACGCCGCCGCAGACGACGACGACAATCAACAGCAGGCTGCGGCGCCAGTGACCGGTTCGACGCGCATAGGTGAGCAGCAATAGCAGGAAGATCGGCACGAACGCGAGCA
Organism: Rhodanobacter sp.; assembly: GCA_036724165.1. Lineage (GTDB taxonomy): Bacteria > Pseudomonadota > Gammaproteobacteria > Xanthomonadales > Rhodanobacteraceae > Rhodanobacter. The sequence continues at coordinate 16,042 of DAIMGD010000010.1, read as the reverse complement.
GCGGTCCGCGACTCTGGGTCAGCAGGGCACCATACATGCCGAACACGGCGGCGGCGGCATGCAGGGCCTTCTCCGGACGACTGGCAGTCGCATGGAACACTTGCACGGTGGCCATCAGCGATAACGACAGCATGAACATGGCGAATTCGATGGCACCCCAATCGCCGCCGTTGAGGCCATAGGCGCGGGCGATACCGAACACGTAGTGCTGCACGATGCATACCGTGCCAAGCAAGATCGCCGTCAGGCTGTAGCCGATCCATACCCAGCGCATGCGCAACGGCAGGCTGAAGACCGCCGCTGTCGCCATATAAAGAAGGATGTGTGACGGTCGGTCGAACGTGTTCCAGCCAAGTCGATGGCCGAGGATGTTCAGCGCCGGGTAAAGCAATGCCAGGGCGCAGGCGACCACCACCAGGCGCGCATTTGCGAAACTGCGCCGGGTTGCCGGACTGCTGAGCAGCAGGCCCAGTCCGGCCAGCAGCAGCAGTGTCGCCGGCAACACCTTGACGTGCCATGAGACGGCGAACGAAAGCGGCATCAAGGCTACCAGCAGCGACAGTGCTGCCAGCCACCAGGTCCTCAGCTGCGCATTCACACGCAATGCCCTTCCTTCGGTCAAACGGTTTTCCAGCGGCAGTATGAGAGAGGACATGTAGGGGGCAATGACCAAGCGAGCCCGCATGGTACTTTAGCGAGCAACCTTGTCGACCTCGAATAAAGAGTTACATAACAGCAACGTTCATGTTGTTTCGTTGTCAATTTTTCCCTCGAAATTTCGTCTCGCCGTTGCGGACCGATGTATTGAAACTTCTTTTCACCAATTTCCACGACGGTGATGGCGGGGGTCATACGACCTATGTGCTGACCCTGGCGCGCGCGCTGGCCGAGCGACATCAGGTGCATTTGGCGGCACCACCGGCCAGTCGGCTCTATCGCGCAGCGAAGGCTTTGCCTGGTGTGCATGCGTGGGCGCAGTCGTTTCCGAACGGCTTTGACCGGCTGGTTGCGCGCTGGCGCGCCCGGCGGCAACTGGCGGCGTTGTTGCGCGAGCAGGTTTTCGACGTGGTGCATGTCAACGGGTCGTCCGATCATCGGCTGGTGATCGCGGCGATGCGCGGGTTGCCGCGCCGGCCGCGGATCGTGCTGACCAAGCACAACTCCAAGCCGATGACCGGCGTGGGGCATGCGTGGCGTGCCCGATATGGCACCGACCAGGTGATTGCGGTGTGCGATTACACCTATCGGGCGTTGCTGGCCTCAGCGTATCGGCGCTGCCGGCTGGCCACGGTGCACAACGGTGTGGACATCGAGCATTTCGCGCCTTGGCCGGTACCGGCGGCCCGCGAGCAGCGACGGCAATGGGTCGGCGATCGCCCGGTACTGCTGCTCGGCAGCAATGCCGGCACCGCAAGCTACAAGGGCTGGATGGATCTGGTCGAGGCGCTGGCGCTGTTGCCAACGGCGCTGCGCCAGCAGGTGCATCTGCTGATCGCTGGCAATCCGCCGAAGGCGGCTGTGCGGCAGCGCGTGGCCGAGTTGGAGTTGACCGACCAGGTGCATCTGCCGGGATTGCTGGATGATGTGCGGCCGGCGATGGCGGCGGTCGACGCCGGCTTTGTCCTGTCGTGGGGCGTGGAGACGATCTCGTTTGCCTGCCGCGAAATGATGGCGATGGGCAAGCCGGTGCTGGTCAGCGAGTATGCCGGTCTGCCCGAGAATATCCGCCCGGACGTGGATGGCTGGTGCGTGCCGGCGCGGGATCCGGCCGCGATCTGCGGCATGCTGCAACGACTGCTGGCGCAGCGCGTGAATTTGCCGGCGATGGGAATCGCCGCGCGCCGGCATGCCGAGGAAGCCTTCGGGTTGCCTCGCTTCATCGAGCGCACCGAGGCGGTGTACGTCGAGTTGCTGGCGGCTCGTTGAGTGGGTTCCTCAGTCGGCTGTGCCGGCTTCGCTGTCGTCGGCAGTCGGCACGCAACCGGGAACCACCGCATCGGCGCGGAACATCCACCACTCGCGGCGATTGGCGTGGCCAACATGGATGGCCTGCCGGCGATCCACGCACCGGCCCATCGCCGCGTCCAGGCTGAAAAGCCATCGCTGGGCCGGCGCGGCGCGTAACCATGCAGTGGCCTCGACGTACTGTTGCGGCCATGGTTCAAGAAAGCCGAATTCGGCGACCGGCCCCTGCGCCATCAACAGATTCTGTTCCTTCCACGCGAGCAGGCCGATCGTTGCTGCCGGCCCGGCGATGCTGCGCGCTCGCACCATCACGTCACGTGCCGAACGGTCGCCGTTGAGCATCGGGTAGCCCCACAGGCCATACAGCCCCCACAGGATGCCGGCGAACAGCAACCAGCCCAGTGGCGCATGGCGCACCCGGGTGAGTGCGGCGACCAGCAAGCCGGCCAGCCCCACGCCCAGCAGCAACCACCAGATGCGCGGATCGAGACTTTGCTCCAGTTGCGCGGCCCATGCCGGATGCGCATGCAAGGCCAGCGTCGCGGCCACCGACAATGCGCAGCCGAGCAGTGCGGTCAGTGCGAATACCGCGATGCGCACGCCACGTTTGCGCAGCAGGCCGGGCAACAAGGGTGCCAGCGCCAAGGCCGCCATCGGCAGCGCCGGCAGGATGTAGACATCGCGCTTGCCCGGACTGAAAGAGAAAAACAGCAGCACCAGCACGATCCAGCCCAGTGGCAACAGGAAGCGCGCGTCGCGCCGCTTGAGTCGTCGCCACCATGCCGGCAGCACCCAGGGCAGCAACAGCGACAGCGGCAGCCAGTCGATGACGATGATGCCGAGGAAATAGAACGGGGAGTGGAGATGTCCGGGCGGCGTGGCATAGCGATGCACGGTCTGTCCGAACAGGATGTTCTGTACATAGGCCGCGTGCTGCGCATCGCCGTCAGCACGTGCGACCAGCAGCATCGGCAGCAGCCAGGCCAGGATCGGCGGGAAAAACCAGGCCAGCCCGGCGGCCCAGCGCCAGCCGCCGGTTGGCAGAGCCAGGTGATGCCAGTGGCCGCGGCGCGCGACCAGGTAAGGAATCAGCATCAGCAACGCCAGTACGCCGACCCCCTTGGTCGCCACGCCGACACCGGCAAAAAAGCAGCCTACGGCAAACCAGCGCCACGAGGGGCCCAGCAGCAGATGGCGCAGCAGGCCATAGTTGGCCAGCGTGATCCAGCCCAGCAGCAGTGGATCGATCTGCGCGTTGCGCATCTGGTAACTGAAGTGGATGGTGACCAACAGCGTGGCCGCCGCCAGCAGTGCGCTGCGATGATTCCACAGCCGGCGTGCCAGGTCGTAGAGCAGGGCCAGCGTCGCCAGGCCCGAGGCCAGCGAAGGCAGCAGGAACGCCACCCGCCAATTGCCGACCAGCAGGTAGCTCAGCGCCTGCAGCCACATGAATACCGGTGGCTTGTCCGGATACAGCTCGTGGCCGCGGTGCGGGAATAGCCACTGGCCGTGTTCGACCATCAGCCGGGCGACCAGCGCGAAGCGCGGCTCGTCGGATGGCCATGGATCGCGCAAGCCGATGCCGAGACCCAGCAACAACAGCGCGAACACGCCGAACAGCAGCAGCTCCCAGCGCGCACTGCGCAGCCACAGGGGACGGGCTCGGGACAGAGGGACGCAAGGCTTCACGGCTGGATCGATTCCTTCAGCGGATGGGCACAGGTTCAAGCATAGCCGGGCCGGCGAGCTCGTTCGAAACGGATTCGTTCTTCAGCGCAGCGTCGCAAGACGCAACGGGCGGCTCAGGCGGTTGCCTGAGCCTGCTTCCGCAACACCGCGTAATACATGCCGTCGAGGTCACCATCGCCGGGCAGGATCTGCCAGCCGATCGCGGCGGGCTGCCCGACCGGCAGGGTGAATGCCACGGTCTGCGCATCGGCCTGGGCAGCCAGCAGTTCGCCCACGATCGCCTCGTTTTCCGCGCGCAACACCGAGCAGGTGATATAGACCAGCCGGCCGCCTGGCGCCAGCAGTGACCACAGCGCGGACAGGATCCGGCGCTGCTGCCGCTGCATGGCGGCGATATCGCTTTCACGCCGATGCAGACGGACATCCGGCCGCCGCCGCAGCACGCCGGTGGCCGAGCACGGCGCATCGATCAGGATGCGGTCGAATCGCTGTCCCTTCCACCAGCCGGCCGGCGCGCCGGCGTCACCGATCACCACTTTGGCATTCAAGCGCAGCCGCATCAGATTCTGCTGAATGCGTCCGGCGCGTTTGGGATCGGATTCCAGTGCGGTCAGATCGATCTGGGCGCGTTCGAGCAGGTGGCAGGCCTTGCCGCCGGGTGCGGCGCAGGCATCGAGCACGCACAGGCCGTCCGTGAGGTCGGCGAGATCGGCGGCGACCTGGGCGGCACCGTCCTGCACGGCAAACGCGCCATCCTCGAAGCCGGGCATGCGGGTCACGTCGGTGCTGTGCGGCAGCACCAGCGCATCGTCCAGCCACGGATGTGCGCTAGCCGTATAGCCGGCCATCTGCAGCTGCTCGATCAGCAGCTGGCGGCTGCTGCGCTGGCGATTGACGCGCAACATCAGCGGCGGCTCCCGATTGTCGGCGCTCATCACCGCGTCGGCCTGCGCCGGCCAGTCGCGCGCCAGTGCCGCGGCTAGCCATGCCGGGTGCGCGTGCCGGGTCTGCGGCGTGGCATCGAGCCTGGCGATCAGGCTCTCGCGTTCGCGCTGCCAGCGGCGCAATACGGCATTCACCAGCCCGGCCAACTGGGGCCGCTGCAGCGCCCGCACCGCCTCGACGGTGGCCGCCACCGCGGCGTAGTCCTGCAGCTGGAGGATTTCCAGTTGTACGAGGCCCAGTACCAGCAGCGCGTGGATGGCCGGGTCCTTGTGGCGCAATGATTTTTCCAGCAAGCCGTCGATCGCGGCGTCGAAGCGCAGCCACCAGCGCGCCCCTTCGCTGAGCAAGGCCATCAGCAGGGCGCGGTCCCGCGGATCCTGCAACCGCGGCGCATGGCGTTCCATCACGTCGCGCAGCGAAGCGCCGCGCATGGCGACCTCGGCCAGTGCGCGGGCGGCCAGCGCGCGGGTATCGGTCTTCATCGGCTGTGCTTCATCGGAGCTGGCGCAATTCGGCTCGTGCGTTGAGATAGTCGGCCACGCCGATCCGCTTGCCGCCGGCGCGCTGCAAGGCGGTAACGCGCAGCGCGCCGTGGCCACAGGCGAGGTCGATGCCATCGCGGCTGGCTGCCAGCACGGTGCCCGGGACGGCCTGGTGATCGAGTTCGATCGCGTGCGCAGCCCAGATCCGCAACGGTTCGCCGGCGATCTCGCCCTCGGCGACCGGCCACGGGTCGAATGCATGTACCTGGCGCTCCAGTTCAAGCGCCGGCCGGCTGAAGTCGAGTGTTGCCTCGGCCTTGTCCAGCTTGTGCGCATAGACGACGCCGGCCTCGGCCTGTGCGCGAGCGCGCAATGACTCACCCGCCAATACACGGGCCAGACCTTCGGCCAGCACGTCGGCACCCAGCGCGGACAAGCGGTCGTGCAACGAACCGCCGGTGTCCTCGCGGACAATCGGCGTGCGCCGTTCCAGCAGGATCGGGCCGGTGTCGAGACCGGCCTCCATCTGCATCAGGTCCACTCCGCTCTCGCTGTCGCCGGCAAGGATCGCGCGCTGGATCGGCGCGGCGCCGCGCCAGCGAGGCAACAGGCTGGCGTGCACGTTCCAGCAGGCGAGCCGCGGAATCGCCAGCACCTTGCGTGGCAGGATCAGCCCGTACGCGACCACCACCAGCAGGTCAGGCTGATATGCGGCCAGCGTCTGCTGGAGCTGGGCGGATTTCAGTGACTCCGGCTGCTCCACGGCGATCCCGGCGGCCAACGCGGCCTGCTTGACCGGGCCTGGGGTGAGCTTGCGGCCGCGACCGGCGGGACGATCGGGCTGGGTATAGACGGCCACCACCTCGGCACCGCTGGCGCGGCAGGCGTCCAGACAGGGCACGGCAAATTCGGGAGTGCCGGCAAAGACCAGTCGCAAGCCTGCTGGACTATTCAAGCACTGGCCGCCTGCTTGCGCTGCTTGTCCAGCCGCTTCAACAGCAACGCGCGTTTCAATGGCGACAGGTAGTCGACGAACACCTTGCCCTCCAGGTGATCCATCTCATGCTGGATGCATACGGCCAGCGGGCCTTCGGCCTGGACGATGATCTCGTTGCCATCGACATCCTGCGCCTTCACCTTCACCTTCAGCGCGCGCGTGACATCGGCGTACAGGCCGGGGAACGAAAGGCAGCCTTCCTGGTAGACCTGCGAACCGTCCTTTTCGAGGATCTGTGCATTGATCAGCGCCAGCGGCCGTTTGCGGTCGTCGCTCATGTCGGCAACCAGGACGCGCTGATGCACGTTGACCTGGGTTGCGGCCAGGCCAACGCCGTTGGCGGCGTACATGGTCTCGAACATGTCGTCGACGAATTGCCTGAGCCTTGCGTCAAACGCAAGCACCGGTTCGGCGCGGGTGCGTAGCCGGGGATCGGGGAACTCGATGATGGAAAGTACGGACATGGAACTCACTTGGGCGCCGGAAATGCGGACGACTTGGTAAAATGCCGACCCGGACGCGAACTAGAATGTCCCTTATTGTACGTCGGCAAATATGTGCTTGCAGACGATTTTTGCCAACTTGCGCCTGTTGCGCGCTTGAACGGTTCGGTTACACTCGACCGAGCATCTGGGGAAGGGGGATTCCCGTCAATGATCAGAAAAATATTCGTGTTGCTGGCCGGCATGCTGGTCACCGTGGCCGTTTATGCCGCTGGCGCGCAACTGCGAGCCAATCATCCCGACAGCTATGTCGTGCGCCGGGGTGACACGCTCTGGGACATCTCCGCCAAATTCCTCTCCAAACCATGGCTGTGGCCGGAGATCTGGCAGGCCAATCCGCAAGTGCGCAATCCGCATTTGATCTACCCCGGTGACGTGCTGAATTTGTCGTTCATCAACGGGACGCGGTTGAGGCTGGAGCGCAGCGTGCATCGCGAAAGCGAAGCGGTGTCGGCGATTCCGCTGTCCGAGCTGAAGATGTTCCTCAAGGACATGCGGGTGATGGATTCCAATGCGGTCAGCTCCGCACCGTATGTGGTTGGCCTGGAAGAGGCGCGCTTGCGCGGCGCGGTCGGCCAGAACATCTATGTGCGCGGCCTGCAAGGTCAGCCGGGCCAGCGTTGGGCGGTGGTGCGTCCCAGCCATGTATTTCGCGGCTTCGACCAGAACACCTCAAATGCCGATCTGGTCAGCCACGAGCTGGACAGCAACGCGGCGATGGTCAATGCGCCGTGGGACGAGGATTCCCGCAACGATGGCCACTATGGCCGCGGCGACGATCTCGGCGTCGAGGTCAGCGTGATCGGCACGGCCGAAACGCTGCGCATGGGCGATCCGTCCACCCTGTTGCTGCTCGACTCGACCCAGGAAATTCGCAGTGGCGATCGCATCATGCCGATCGACGATGCGCCGTACGATCCCTACTTCTATCCGCATGCGCCCAAGTCGGTGCCGAACAACGCCAGGGTGATCGCGTTTGCCGATGCGATGGATGCGGTTGGATCGCGTCAGGTCGTGGCGCTGTCGATCGGCGCCCGGGATGGAGTGGAGAATGGTCAGACCTACTCGATCGCCGAGCCCGGCGAGACGGTCAACGACGACGTGGCCAGCAATAGTTGGCGTCGCGGCACCGGCAAAAAGGTCACCCTGCCGGATGAATACGTCGGCCACGTGATGGTGTTCCGCACCTTCAACCGGGTCAGCTATGGCCTGATCATGGACAGCTTGCGTCCGGTGCACCAGGGTAATCGTCTGCGCATGCCGGAGTAGCGGCGCAGCAAGCTGGCTGGTATCGGTAGTTTCCTACAGTACGGCGCGGCCATCACCGCGCCGTTTCTGCGTGCCTCCATTCCGTAAACTGCAGCGCATGAATGACATGGATGAATTGCGCGCATGGCTGATCGCATTGCGGACGCCCGGCCTGGGTCCCGGCGGCTTGCGCGAACGACTGGACACGTGCGGTGGCGATATCGAGACCGTGCTGATGCAGCTGCGCCGCCACCCCGCGCAACTCGGCGAACCGGCGCAGGTCTGGCTGGCGCATCCCGACGAGGCGCGGCTGGACGCCGATCTGAGCTGGCTGGCCGAGCCGAATCACCGGCTGCTGCGCTATACCGACGCAGATTTTCCGCCGCAGCTGGAAAATATTCCGCAGCCGCCCTCCGCGCTGTTTGTGGCTGGCGATGCCGGTCTGCTGCTGTATCCGCAGGTGGCGATCGTGGGCGCACGCGGTGCCAGTGCAAGCGGACTGGCGCACGCGCGCGCGTTTGCGCAGATCCTGGCCCAAGCCGGTTTTGTGATCACCAGCGGTATGGCCGACGGCATCGACGGTGCCGCCCACGCAGCGGCGCTGGACGCCGACGCCGCTACGCTGGCGGTGGTGGGGACCGGGCCGGATCGGGTCTACCCGCGCAAGCATCATGCCTTGGCGCAGCGGATCGTTACCCGCGGTGCGTTGGTCAGTGAGTTTCCACCCGGCACGGCAGCTCGTGCCGATCATTTTCCACGGCGTAACCGGATCATTGCCGGCTTGGCGCTGGGCACGCTGGTCATCGAGGCGGGACTCCAATCCGGTTCGCTGATTACCGCACGGCTGGCCGCCGAGCAGGGCCGCGAGGTATTCGCGCTGCCCGGATCCATCCATAATCCGCTCGCCCGCGGCTGCCATCGGTTGATTCGTGATGGTGCACGGCTGGTGGAGAGCGCGGCCGAGATTATCGAGACATTGGCGCCGGCAGCGCGCATGCTCGGCGGCGAGCTGGCGACCAGGCTGCTGGTGGAAGCCAGCAGCGAGGTGCCTCGGCAGTGGCCGGATGATCGTCTTGCGGACCGTTCGGGTACGCGTTCGAGCTGGCATGAAGAGCCCGAATATCGGCAGTTATGGGCCGAACTTGACTATGAACCGACGACGTTGGACGAACTTGTGCAGCGCACCGGGCAGTCCGCGGCAGCGCTGTCATCGATGCTGTTGATGCTGGAACTGGAGGCGAGGATCGAAAGTTTGCCAGGCAGTCGCTACCAGCGTTTGCCTGAATGAGCGCAGCGCATTGATCGGGTGCGGCTGCGCCGATTGACACGCCCTTGTCGGGCATCGGGCTTGACAGCCGCGGGCACGGCATGGTTTCAACTATATATATGTCCGACGCCCCAGGCGCCGGTGGTTCGCTTCTGGAAATCCAGCTTCATGGCAAAAAACCTGCTCATCGTCGAATCACCGGCCAAGGCCAAGACGATCAACAAATACCTCGGCAAGGACTTTCAGGTCCTCGCCTCCTACGGTCACGTGCGTGACCTGAAGCCGAAGGAGGGCGCGGTCGATACCGAGCACGGTTTCACCATGGCCTACGAGGTGATCGAGCGCAACGAGAAGCACGTCGATGCGATCGCCAAGGCCGCCAAGGCCGCCGACGACATCTATCTGGCGACCGATCTGGATCGCGAAGGCGAGGCGATCTCCTGGCACATCAGCGAGATCCTGAAGGAGCGTGGCCTCACCGAGGGCAAGCGGATGCACCGGGTGGTGTTCTCCGAGATCACGCCGAAGGCGATCAAGGCCGCGGTGGCGGCGCCGCGGCAGTTGTCGCACGACCTGGTCGATGCGCAGCAGGCGCGCCGTGCGCTCGATTACCTGGTCGGTTTCAACCTGTCGCCGGTGCTCTGGCGCAAGGTGCAGCGTGGTCTTTCCGCCGGCCGCGTGCAGTCGCCGGCACTGCGCATGATCGTCGAGCGCGAGGAAGAGATCGAGGCGTTCAACGCTCGCGAATACTGGACCATCGAGGCGCAGCTGAAGCACGCCGAGGGCGATTTCACTGCGCGCCTCTCCAAGCTCAACGGCAAGAAGTTCGAGCAGTTCGATCTCACCAACCAGGCCGATGCGCAGGCCGCGCGTGATGCATTGAAGCAGGCCGCGCGCGGTCGCCTCACCGTCAGCGACGTCGGCTCGAAGGAGCGCAAGCGGCGCCCGGCCGCGCCGTTCACCACCTCGACCCTGCAACAGGAGGCCGCGCGCAAGCTCGGCTTCACCACCAGCCGCACGATGAAGGTGGCGCAGGGGCTGTATGAAGGCGTCGCGCTCGGCGACGAAGGCAACGTCGGCCTGATCACCTACATGCGTACCGACTCCACCATGCTCGGCGACGATGCGCTGGCCGAGCTGCGCGAGCTGATCGCGCGCGACTTCGGTACCAAGGCGTTGCCGGATGCCCCGCAGCTCTACAAGACCAAGTCGAAGAATGCGCAGGAAGCGCATGAGGCGATCCGCCCGACCTCCGCCATGTACACGCCGAAATCGGTCGCCGCGTTCCTCAACGATGACCAGCGCAAGCTGTACGAGTTGATCTGGAAGCGCACCGTCGCCTGCCAGATGATCCATGCCACGCTGAATACGGTCTCGGTGGAGTTTGCCGTGCGCGACGTGGCCGGCGGCGATGCCTCGTTCCGTGCCAGCGGCACCACCGTGATCGATCCGGGCTTCCTCGCCGTGTACGAGGAAGGCAGCGACCAGAAGAAGGCGGACGACGACGACGAGGGCCGTCGGCTGCCGCGGATGGCCGTGGGCGAGCAGATACCGCTGCACGAGATCGCCGCCGACCAGCACTTCACCGAGCCACCGCCGCGCTACTCCGAAGCGAGCCTGGTCAAGGCGCTGGAAGAGCACGGCATCGGCCGTCCATCGACCTACGCCAGCATCATCCAGGTACTGCAGAACCGCGAATACGTTTTCCTCGACAGCCGCCGCTTCAAGCCCAGCGATGTCGGTCGCGCGGTCAGCAATTTCCTCACCGCGCATTTCACCCGCTACGTCGACTACGACTTCACCGCCAAGATGGAAGACGAACTCGACGCGGTCAGCCGCGGCGAGGAGGCGTGGGTGCCCTTGATGGAACGCTTCTGGCTGCCGTTCAAGCAGCAGGTGGACGAGAAGACCGAATCGGTCGACCGCAACGAAGCGACCGGCGCACGCGAACTGGGTACCGACCCGAAAACCGGCAAGCCGGTATCGGTGCGGCTGGGCCGTTACGGGCCGTTCGCGCAGATCGGCACCAAGGAGGACGAGGACAAGCCCACCTTCGCCAGCCTGCGCACCGGGCAGAGCATGCACACGATCGCCCTGGTCGACGCGCTGGAGTTGTTCAAGCTGCCGCGCAAGCTGGGCCAGGCGGAAAACGGCGACGAGGTCAGCGTCGGCGTCGGCCGTTTCGGTCCGTTCGTGAAGCAGGGCAGCACCTACGCTTCGCTGAAGCCGGAGGACGATCCGTACACGATCGAATTGCCGCGCGCGCTGCAGGTGGTGGCCGAAAAGCTGGAGATGCTGGCCAACCGGCTGATCCTCGATTTCGGCAACGGCGTGCAGGTGTTGAACGGTCGCTACGGCGCGTACATCACCGATGGCGAGAAGAACGCGCGCATCCCGAAGGAGCAGGAGCCGAAGGAGCTGACCGAGGCACAGTGCCTCGAACTGCTCGCCGCCGCGCCGGTGCGCAAGGGCCGCTTCGGCAAGAAGACCGCCGCCAAGAAGACCGCGACCAAAAAGGCCGCCGCGAAGAAGGTGGCGCCGGCGGCGAAGAAGACGGCCGTCAAGAAAACCGCGACCAAGAAAGCTGCGACGAAGAAAGCGGCGGCCAGGAAAAAGGCCACCAGCAAAGCCGCCGCCAAGAAGCCGGCGAGCAAGAAGTCCGTGACAGAGAAAGCCGGGGCCTGAGTGCTGCGGTGCTTCACCCTCGCCGAGCTCGATGCCGCCGCCGCGTTGCTGCACGCCGGCGGCGTGCTGGCGTATCCGACCGAGGCGGTGTTCGGTCTCGGCTGTGATCCGTACGATCGGGTTGCGTTCGAGCGACTGTTCACGCTGAAGCAGCGCCCGCCGACCCAGGGGGTGTTGCTGATCGCCGCCAGCTTCGCGCAGATCGAGCGCTACATCGAGCTCGCCGCCGTGCCGGCCGAGATCCTGTTGCAGGTGCAGGCAGGCTGGCCAGGACCGCATACCTGGATCTTCCCGCGCTCGGCGGAAGTGCCGGCATGGATCGCCGGCACGCATGACGGCATCGCGTTGCGGGTTACCGCGCACGAACCCGCCGCCGCCTTGTGTCGGGCGTTCGGCGGCGCCCTGGTGTCGACCAGCGCGAACCTGCATGGCCAGCCGCCGGCGCGCTCGGCACCGGGCGTGAAAGATAGTTTTGGCGACGCCCTGGATGGTCTGCTGGACGCGCCACTGGGTGGCCAGGCCAGCCCCAGCGTGATCCGCGATGCACTCTCGGGCGCTATCATCCGTAGCTGAGCGTCCAGGGGGACGCGCCGGATCGCAAGTCGCCATGCGACGGATGAACCGCCGCGTGACGACCGTTCTTGCCATTCACGCCGCCGTTCATCGGCCGGCGCAATGCTGTCCCTGCGGCGTAACGAATCAGTGAGTCCGGGAGACAGTGCGTGGCGATCGTTTTTGACACCTATCAGCGCGAAGCACCGCAGCGGCTGCCGCTGTTGAGTGCGGCCGACCCTGCCCGGGTGCTGGCATGGCGTGACGGCGAGGCGGTGAGCGGTGCACAGTTTCTCGCCGATGTGCACGTCGTGGCGAGCAGCCTGCCGGCGGCAGCCGCTGCGGTGAACCTGTGTGAAGACCGCTACGCTTTTCTGGTGGCGTTCTGTGCGATCGCCCTGCGCGGTCAGATCAACCTGCTGCCATCCTCGCGTGCACCGCAGGCGGTGGACGAGGTGATGGCGGCGCACCCTGGCTGTTACGCGCTGGGTGAGCAGGCGCTGGTGCCGGCACCGCCGGGCTATCGGCAACTGCCGTCGCTGGATGTCGCGATGCCGCTGGCAGCGGATGCGGCATGGCCGTCGATTCCCGCCGACCAGGTGGTCGCGATCGGCTACACCTCCGGCTCCACCGGCACGCCGAGCGCCAACGTGAAAACCTGGCGCAGCTTCCATGCCAGCAACGCCGGCAACCTGGCGATGCTGCAGGCCACCGTCGGAGCGCGCTTCGAGGTGGTCGCCACGGTGCCACCACAGCATATGTACGGTATGGAGATGTCGGTATTGCTGCCGCTGCTGGGTGCGGTCGGCATCCATACCGGACGGCCGTTCTTCCCGGCTGACGTCGCCGCCGCGCTGGCCGCCGTGCCCGCGCCCCGGGTACTGGTGACCACGCCGGTGCATCTGCGTGCGCTGGTCGAATCCGGGATTGCGCTGCCGCCGATCGCGGCGATGGTTTCGGCTACCGCGCCGCTGTCGGTCGAGCTGGCGCAAGCGGCCGAGCAAAGCTTTGCTGCGCCGTTGCTGGAAGTCTTCGGTTCCACCGAGACCTGCGTGTTTGCCAGCCGTCGCCCTACCGTGGACGAAGGCTGGGCGCTGTACGAAGGCGTCACCCTGCACCCGCAACCGGACGGCACCGCAGTCGAGGCGCCGCAGCTGGACGCCACGGTCACGCTGGCCGACATCGTCAGCCTGTCCGATGGCGGTCGCCGTTTCCGCCTGCGCGGACGCCATGCCGACATGCTCGAGATCGCCGGCAAGCGCGCCTCGCTCGCGGATCTCAGTCGTCGCCTGCTGGGGATACCCGGGGTGCTGGACGGCGTGGTGTTCCAGCTCGATGGCGGCGATGCGCTGGGTGTGCATCGCATCGCCGCACTGGCGGTGGCGCCCGGGCTGGATGAGCACGCGATCCTGGATGCACTGCGCCGCGCGATTGACCCGTTGTTTCTGCCGCGCCCGTTGCGTCTGGTCGATGTGCTGCCGCGCAACGAGACCGGCAAATTGCCGCGGGCGGCGCTCCTGGCACTGCTGCACCATCACGACTGAGCCTGCGGTCTGTGCGGGCTGCAGCTTCAGCTCACACAGCCGGCCGCGGTTCGCGCATCACGCGCATTTCGTGGACGCTCCACCGCTGCCGCTACAATGCGCGCCTGCGCCGCACGGCGCAGGCAATGTTCCGGGAGTGCAGAAATGAAGGTTCTGGTCATCGGCAGTGGCGGCCGCGAGCATGCGCTGGCTTGGAAGCTCAGGCAGTCGTCGCAGGTCAGCGAGGTGATCGTGGCCCCCGGCAACGCCGGCACCGCGCATGAGCCGGGCGTGCGCAATGCCGCGGTGGCGGCGAATGACATCGATGGCCTGCTCAAGCTGGCGAAGGACGAGAAGATCGGACTGACCGTGGTCGGCCCCGAGGTGCCGCTGGTGGCTGGCGTGGTCGATCGTTTCCGCGCGGCCGGTCTGCGCATCTTCGGCCCGCGCGCGATCGCCGCCCAGCTGGAGGGTTCCAAGGCGTTCGCCAAGGATTTCCTGCTCCGCCACAACATTCCCAGCGCACGCTATGCCGTGTTCACCGAATTGAATCCTGCCCTGGCCTACGTCCATGAGCACGGCGCGCCGATCGTGATCAAGGCCGATGGCCTGGCTGCCGGCAAGGGCGTCGTGGTGGCACTGACCGTGGCCGATGCCGAACTGGCGTTGCACGACATGCTCGGCGCGCACAGTTTCGGCGCGGCCTCGGCGCGGGTGGTGATCGAGGAATTCCTGGAAGGCGAAGAGGCCAGCTACATCGTGATGAGCGATGGCAGCCACGCGCTGCCGATGGCCAGCAGCCAGGATCACAAGCGCCGTGACGACGGTGATTTCGGTCCGAACACCGGCGGCATGGGTGCCTATTCGCCGGCGCCGGTGGTCACCCCGGCGATCGAGCAGCGCATCCTGAAGGAAGTGATCGAGCCGACCCTGCGCGGCATGGCGGCCGAGGGCGCGCCCTTCATCGGCTTTCTCTACGCCGGCTTGATGATCGACAGCAGCGGTACGCCGAAAGTGATCGAATTCAATGTGCGCTTCGGCGATCCGGAGACCCAGCCGATCATGCTGCGCTTGAAATCCGATCTGGTCGAACTGATCGACGCGGCGCTGGACGGTCGGCTGGAAAGCGTCCGCGCGCGCTGGGACGCGCGTCCGGCGATTGGCGTGGTCATGGCGGCCGGCGGATATCCCGGCAGGGTGCGCAGCGGTGATCTGATCGACGGTCTCGATGCACCGGTCGGCAGCGACGTGAAGGTATTCCACGCAGGTACCCGGCTCGACGACCAGGGGCGCGCCGTCACGGCCGGCGGGCGCGTGCTTACCGTCAGCGCGCTGGGCAAGGACCTTGCCGCGGCCCGCGAGCAGGCCTACGCCGCGCTCGGCAAGATTCATTACGAAGGCGCCTTCTGCCGGCGGGATATCGCCCACCGTGGATTGCATCGCCCTTGAGGCTTTCTTCGCAGTCATTCCGGCAACATGCGTGGCGAGACGGGTCAGCACAGTCGCCAGCATGCCCGCGGATGACCCGTGAATTCTGCGTACGCCTGCGCATGGATAGGTCATTGGCTGGCTTGACTTTTCCGCACCGGTTTTTTTGGCTATGCTTGTAACTTCCCCCGCGAAAAACCGTGGCGCCTGACGCCTGACCCCTTTCGTGCTTGTTTTCACGTTGATGAGGTTTCCCCATGCGCAAGATGGTTTTGTCGCTGATCCCGTTCGCTGCACTGGCCTTCGCCGGTTGCAATGCGCCTTCCTCCTCGCAGTCGACCGACACCGGTGCGCCAGCGTCTGCCAGTACGGCGGTTGCCGCCAAGATCGCCAGTGAGGTAAGCGGCACGATCACGCTCGGCGATTCCGCGCACCCGTTGTCGGCGAATGCCCGGCTGGTGATCAATCTTGCCGACATTTCCTCGACGACCGATGCCGGCGCTGCGCCGTTGGCGAGCAAGACATCTCCGGCGGGTGCGTTTCCGCAGCCGTTCACGCTGAGCTTTGATCCGGCGCAGGTGAAACCGAATGACCTGTATGTGGTGCGCGCCACCCTGACCGACGGTGATCGCCATTATTCGATGCCGATCCAGGCGCCCGTGTTGACCAAGGGCAACGCGAGTACGGGTGTAGCCATCGAACTGGTGCCCGAGCAGACCCCGAGCGAAAAGACCCTGGCTGCCTTCACGGATGTGCAG
>DAIMGD010000009.1:4649-21178 GCA_036724165.1 Rhodanobacter sp. | reverse complement strand
TCGCAGACCAGCACATGCGGCGGCTGCTCCATGCCGGCGACCAGCCGGTCGGCGTCGGCGCCGCTGGCCGCCTCGCTCACTTCGCAACCGCCTTTTTTCAGCGCGGCGGCAAGCACGCCGCGCAAGCTGTCGTCATCGTCGATCAGCCACACGCGGACACGCTCGACGGGCCGGCTCGCGGGCCGGTTCGCGGGCAGCTCGGCGGGCAGCGCATCGACCATCGGCAGCTCGATGCGCAAGGTAGTGCCGGCAGCGGGCGCGCTGTGCACGCTGATGGTGCCGCCGGCGCGATGCACCAGGCTGTAGACGACGCTGAGGCCGAGCCCGGTGCCGCGATCGACCGGCTTGGTGGTGAAGAACGGCTCGAAGATCCGGTGCTGCAGTTCCGCCGGGATGCCGCTGCCGGAATCGCGGATCGACAGCACCACAGTGGACCCGTCGCGTGCGCTGGCGGTGATGCTGCAGCGACCGCCGTCGGGCATCGCGTCGCGCGCGTTCGACGCCAGGTTGAGCAGGGCCAGCTCGAACTGGCTGCGGTCGAAACAGATCGGCAGGCCGCCGTGCGGCATCTCGATGGTCAGCTGCACCGCGGGCGGCAGCAGCTGCCGCAGCAGCGGCTGGATATCGCGCAGCGCCGTCACCGCATCGAAGGTCTCGGTGTGCGTCACGTCGTGGCGGCTGAAGCTGAGCAGCTTGCTGCACACCGCGGCGCCGCGGCGCGCGGCCAGCTCCACGCCCTCCAGCGCCTCGGCCATCGCCTGCGCATCCGGATCGGGCAGCGCATCGGGATCGAGCCGGTCGCGCTCCATCGCGAAGCCCAGGATGATCCCGAGCACGTTGTTCATGTCATGCGCGATGCCGCTGGCCAGCTTGCCGACGGCATCCATCTTCTGCGCGTGCAGCAGCTGCTCCTGGGTGCGTTCGCGTTCGGCGATCTCGCGTTTCAGTTCGCGCCGGTGCGCGTTGGATTCGTCCAGGCTCTCGCGCAGGGCGTTGATGCTGCGGTCGATCACGATCGCGATCAGCAGGTAGCTCATCAGCGCGCGGCCCGGGAACGCCACATAGGTTTCCGCGGCGACCAGCCACAGGCGGGCGTCGCTCAACACCTGCGGCGGAATCACCCCGATCGCGAACACCAGCATCAGCATGCCGTAGGTGGTCCACAGCGCGCGGCGTCCGAGCATCAGGCCGCTCAGCGCCAGCACCACGACCAGGGTCAGGTCGACGAAATTCTCGTGATAGCCGAACGCGCCATAGGCGAGCGCCGCCGATCCCAGCATCACCGCCACGTACAGCGACACCGCCGGACGGAAGCGACCTTTGCGGATCAGCCAGATGCCGATCCACGCAGCCCCCGCCATGGCGACGTCGGTGGCCAGGTCGATGGCGATCGCCACGCGCGGGCCGGTACGTGCAGTGTCGTACAGCGTGTCTCGCATGTAGGGCCAGTTGAACAGCAGCAGGTACAGCTTGTTCAGCGGCAAGCGCAGGCCTTCGAACAGCAGCAGCCATTGCATGAACACGCCATTGCGGCGGTCGACCGGATCGTCGATCGGGATGCGCTGGAACCAGGCGAGCAGTCGCTGAAGCATGGCCGCGGGTACTCCGGTGGGCCTTTCAGACGTCCGTATGCCGTGGCTGCGGGCTTGCCGGCGGATCGATGCGCCGCAGCACGCCGCGGAATTTAGACGTCTAAATGTTGGTGAGAATTCGGTGATCTTACGACCATAACACCGTGTGTGACGAATCCCGGCGGCTGACCTAAGCTCAAGAGATCCGCGCCGCCGTCGGCACGCGGGCAGCACCGGAACCGGTGTTCGTTGACGGGGAGAGTCAACACGTCAATTCATCGCACGATCCAGAGTGGGGATATCACATGTCAAGCAACAGGACTTTACCGTGGCTGGCGGGAGCAGCCATCGCATTCGCGGGGATGCTGTCGGCGGGCGCACACGCCGCCCAGACGGCGAGCGTTCCCACTTTTGCACCCGATACGGCACGCATTACCGACGCAGTCGACAGTTCCAGGCTTTCCGCGGTGGCCGGCAGCAAGCCGGCGCTGGCGGTGGCGAAATACGATACCGGCCTGCTGGCCCCGACCCGCAGCATCCGCAACGTGACGCTGCTGCTCAAGCGCAGCGCCACCAAGCAGTCCCAGTTCGAGAATTATCTGGCCCAGCTGACCACACCCAGCTCGCCGTACTTCCATCACTGGCTGACCGCCGCGCAGATCGGCACGATGTTCGGCCCGGCCAGCGCCGACATCGGCAAGGTCGAGCAATGGCTGCAGTCGCAGGGGCTGCATGTCGAGTCGGTGTCCCCCACCGGGATGATGATCCGCTTCTCCGGCACCACGGCATCGATCGGCAGCGCGTTCCACACCACGCTGCACGGTTACACGGTGAACGGCGAGAAGCACTTCGCCAATGCGACCGAACAGCAGATCCCGGCGGCGCTGGCGCCGGTGGTCTCCGGCGCGGCGTCGCTGAACAATTTCTTCCCGAAGCCGCAGCACACCGACGTCGGCACGGTGACCCGCGACAAGCACTCCGGCCAGTGGCGGGCGGTGGCGCGTGCCAAGGGCGCGCCGCAGATCACCGTGCCGCCCGGCACGATCGACACGCAGACGACGTATGACGTGGCGCCGCAGGACTTCAACACCGTCTACAACGTCACCCCGCTGTGGAACCGCAGCACGCCGGTGCGTGGCGCGGGCCAGACCGTGGCGGTGCTGGAACGCACCGACGTGCTGCCGGCGGACGTGCAGACGTTCCGCAGTGCCTTCCTGCCCGCCGGCGCGAACGGCGTGGTGACCTATGTCAATCCGCTGCAGGCTGCCGGCGACACCAGCTGCGCGGATCCGGGCCGCAATGGCGACGAAGGCGAGGCCGCGCTGGATGCCGAATGGATCGGCGCCGCCGCACCGGATGCGAACGTGGTGTTCGCGTCCTGCGACGACAGCCAGAGTGCGACGTTCGGTGCATTCACCGCCGCGCAGAACCTGCTCAGCGGCTACGTCGCGCCGATGCCGACGGTGTTCAGCCTGAGCTATGGCGAATGCGAGGCCGCCGGTTTCGTCGACGGCATGGTCCAGCAGGCCGGCGACCTGTGGTCGCAGGCGGCGGCCGAAGGGGTGACCGTGTTCGTCTCCACCGGCGATGCCGGCTCGGCCGACTGCGATCAGAACGAGTCGGCCGCGTACCAGGGCATCACCGTCAACGGCCTGGCGTCCACGCCGTACAACGTGGCCGTGGGCGGCACCGACTTCAACGACTACAACAAGCAGGCCCAGTACTGGAGTTCGTCGAACTCCGCGCTGTACGGCTCCGCGCTGAGCTACATCCCGGAGCAGACCTGGAACACCTCGTGCGCCAGCGACACGCTGGATGCGCTGCTCGGTTTCAGCAATGGCGTTGACGCGTGCAACAACGCGGCGGGCCAGCAGTTCCTGAATACCGGCGGCGGCAGCGGTGGCGCCAGCAACAACTGGTTCCAGCCGCTGTGGCAGGTCGGCATCTACGGCTCGAACAATTTTGGTTCGCGCCAGCTGCCGGACGTCTCGCTGTTCGCGGCCAACGGCCTGTACGGCCACGCGCTGGTGTTCTGCATGTCCGATCCGGACGCGGGCGGCACCAGCTGCGACTACAGCGACCCGGACAGCGTGCTGTTCAACAGCGCCGGCGGCACCTCGTTCGCGGCCCCGGCGATGGCCGGCGTGCAGGCACTGATCAACCAGGCCTCGGGCCAGCCGAGCGGCAACATCCTGCCGGCGCTGTACAACCTCGGCAACAAGGAATACGGCACGATCAACTCGCCGAACACCGCGATGCTGGCCGCCTGCAATTCCAGCAACGGCACCAAGATCGACGCCAGCTGCGTGTTCAACGACGTCACCGTCGGCACCATCGACGAGCCGTGCTTCGCCGGCACCGCCGATTGCTACAACGGCAAGAGCACGAAGCCGTTCGGCGTGCTCAGCGCCGGCGGCATCGACCAGCTCGATCCGGCCTGGAGCACGGGTGCCGGCTACAGCATGGCCACCGGCCTGGGCAGCATCAATGCCAGCAACCTGGTCGACGCGCTGACCACGTTCTACGCGCCGTTCAAGAACGGCTACGTCGCGCCGGCCGACTACCTGTCGTCGGCAAACGAAGCTCAAGGCGACGGCTTCAGCGATATCGCGGTACTGGAGCCCACCAAAGGCAGCTTCCTGCAGCTGGGCATGAAGGGTTCGATCGTGATGAACAACGTCGCGCAACCCGTTCCGGCGAATTACACCCTCAGCAGCGTCGGTAATTTCTACGCCGTGGCCTCGGGTGTCCTGGGCACTTCCCAGGAGATCGACAGCCTGGCCTGGACCGGCCCGGGCAATCAGCTCAACGTGTGGCTTTCCGATGGCCTGGGTGGCATCACCTCGACCGGCGCAAACAACTATTACCCGGCGGTGGTCGGCAGCCCTTATCCGGCCGGATGGACGCTTGCGGGCGCGGGCAATTTCGATAACGCCGGTTCCGATGAATTGTTCCTGTCCAACAGTCGCACCGGCGAGTTCCAGTGGCAGCAGTTGCTCCTGCACGCGTTCTTCGTGCTGGGTCATCCGCGCTATATTTTCGGCGCCACGTTTTCTCCGGTGTTCAACGGTCCCACGGGTTTTGTGCCGAGTCTCGCCGACGTCAACGGCGACGGCTACGCCGACATCGTCTGGACCAGTCCCGCCAGCAACAACAACAGCGTCTACCTGTCGATCAACAACCAGCAGGGCGGGTTCGACACGCAGCAAATCGTCGATCGTCCAGCCGGCTTCAGCCTGTTCGGCGCCGGTGATGTCGCCGGTCACGGCGTGACCTCGCTGTTCTGGGTCAATCCGTCGGCCAACGCGCTGACGCGGTGGGACATGCAGGGTGCCGACGTGTCGTCCCAGCAGACCGTGAGCGTGCCGGCGGGTTACACGCTGGCCAGTCTTGCCGACTACGACGGTGACGGCCTGGTCGACCTGCTGTGGTCCGCCCGAGCGCAGGTCGGCAGGACCGTGCTGGGCCCGGCGCACCTGTACGAATGGCTCAGCGACGGCAAGGGCGGCTTCACCACGCAGACCGTGGCCAACCTCGACGGCACCCCGTTGACGGTGCCGGCAGGGGCGCAGATCCAGGCCAACCGGCTGCAGGGCGGACGGGTCACCTCGGGACTGGACACTTCCACCTGGATCAGTCACTAGAACTGCAAGCAAGTCCCCCCGGCGCCGCCGGGGGAGTGGAAGTTCGACCATGACGGGAGTCCATCGCGGCCGCCGCAGCCGCGGGGTCGCGATGGACTTCGACGGCGCCGGCGAACGTGGGAAAGCGAAAGGGGCCGGGTTCATCACTCGGCCCCTTTCGCATGGGCCGTCGCCGGTCCGGCCTCGATCATCCGCACTGCTCCGGCCGCGCGTGCCGACGGAACGCGCGGGATCGAGACCTGGTCGAGCTTCTGCGAGAGCCGGCCATGGCAGCTTGATCGCCGGCGCCGTTGCGGGCCAGTGCTACATTGCCGCCTTCCCTTGATCTGAGCGCAGAAGCGAGCCACCTGATGAGCAGCCACGCAGCCTATCCCATCGGTACGCCCGGACAGCCCTGGGGCGCGGCGGAAGTATCCGCCTGGCGGTCACGCCAGACCCGCCAGCGCAGCTACGAAGCGGACGTGCTGCGCGCGATCGACACCCTGCGCGCGCGCTTCGAGGTCGTGCAGTACGGCGAGCTGGATTACGCGCCCGAACGCTACCCGCTGTTCGCGATCAAGAGCCGCGACTGGCGTGACGAGCTGCCCTGCGTGCTGGTGACCGGCGGCGTGCATGGCTACGAAACCAGCGGCGTGCACGGCGCGCTGCAGTTCGTCGCGCAGCATGCGGCGCGCTATACGGGCAAGGTCAACCTGATCGTCGCGCCGTGCGTCAGCCCGTGGGCGTACGAGCGGATTCACCGCTGGAACGCGCAGGCGCTCGATCCGAACCGCTCGTTCCGCGACATCAGCCCGGCACTGGAATCGGCGGCGCTGATGCGCCTGCTCGCGCCGTTGCGCGAGCGCGTGCTGGTGCATGTCGACCTGCATGAAACCACCGACAGCGACGAGTCCGAGTTTCGCCCGGCACTGGCCGCGCGCGATGGCGAGGCCTACGAACCGGGTGAGGTTCCGGACGGCTTCTATCTGGTCGACGACAGCGAGCATCCGCAACCGGCGTTTCAGCAGGCGATCATCGCGGCGGTGGCGAAGGTCACCCACATCGCCCCGGCCGATCAGCGCGGCGAGATCATCGGCTCGCCGATGGTCGCGCCGGGCGTGATCGAATACCCGCTCACCCAGCTCGGGCTCTGCGCCGGCCTCACCCACGCGCGCTACAAGACCACCACCGAGGTCTACCCGGACAGCCCGCGCGCCACCGCCGAACAATGCAACGCGGCGCAGGTGGCGGCGGTGTGTGCGGCGATCGATTTCGCGCTGGCGCACGGGGCGAAGGCCTGAGTCGGGCAGGAGAGCGGCGCAGGCGCTATTGATTCAGCAAAGGCCTATGCTGCCGGTCACGCCAAGAGGGTTCAGCCATGCTCGATGTCTCCGGCAAGACCAGCAATGGATGTACCTACGAAGGCGAATACCAGCCGGCGCGTGGCGGCCGCGTGCATTGGTCGGCGACCTTCCGGCGCAACGGTGATTACGCCGGCATGCGGCATGGCTGCGTGCACGGCATGCTCGACGCCGATGCGGCCAGCGTCGATGCGGCGGTGAAACTCGACATCGAGACGACCTGGACGCAGGCCACCTGAGCCGCGTTGCCACTGACCGGTCGGCGCGGCGCCAGTCGGATACCTGCCGGTAATCGCTGCATGCCGACCGGCCTGGCCCGCTCGACATCGGGTGATGTCGCATCCGTTGCGTGCTCCGGTCACGGCCCGTGGCCTTTCAGCGCGACGCAGGATCCATCGACGCGCTGACGATGTCGCCGCCGGCGGCGATCTGCACCAGTGCCGCTGTCGAAAGCCCGGCCATCGTGGCTGGCGGCACCGCGAACGCACGCGGGCTGCCGTCCCAGCGGCCCAGGTGCAGCATTTCGCGCACCACGTTGCGATGCGGCAGCGTGCGGCCGCGGTTCTCGCCGGCGCCGATGGCGACATTGAGCGTGCGCGGGTCGTAGCGCACCAGCCATACGTCGCAGGCGGCGGACGGTTTGCCCGCACTGACCAGCAGCTGGTTTTTCTGCCACGCCAGTTGCGGCCCGTGCGAGGTCGCCTGGGCGATCGCGCGGTCAAGCTGGGCACGGTCGGAGCCGACCAGGTCGGCGTGACCGTTCACATAGACCTGCGGCGTCCACACGTTGTCACGCCCACGGTGCCGCGCGTAGGCCCACTGCCGGTCCGTATAGGCCTTGGTCGCAAACGTATCTTTCCAGCCGAGGCTGTCCCAGTAGGTGACGCCGAAGGACAACGCCAGAATGCCCGGCTTGCCGGCGAGCGCATTGAGGTTGGCCTCGGCCGGCGGGCACGACGAGCAACCCTGGCTCTGGAACAGTTCGACCGTCACCAGCGGCTGCGGCGCGGTCGCGGGCGGTTCGCGCGCGTCGCCGGGACGGCCAAACGCGAGCAGCGACAGTGCGCCGAACAGGACGGTCAGAAACGGGCGGATCGGCATGGCAACAGGTCTCCGGTCGACGCAGCGGGCAGGGCGGATCAAGGCGGGGTGTCGATACTGTGGTTCTTCGCCCCGGCGTGGCGAAAGTTACCCGTTGTTTGCGCCCGCTTCGATTCCGGCAGGTTTTTCTTGCTGACAAACAGGCTTGATCGCTTATCTTTGCCTGATCCCGATAACAACGCCCCGAGGTTGATTGATGGAAGTCAGGCCGCTGGGTGCTGCCGATGCCGCTGCCTACCAGAGACTCCGGCTGCAGGCGCTGCAGGAAAGTCCGACCGCTTTCAGTGCAAGCCATGCGGACGAGGCTGGCCGCTCGGTGGAAGAAGTGGCGGCCCGGATCACTCCGGCTGCGGATGGATCGGTCTGCAGGTTGGGCGTCTTCGAACAGGACGAGCTGGCCGGGCTGCTGGCCGTCATCCAGCCGCAGCGCGCAAAACAGCGTCACTGCGTGGAACTCGCCGGCATGTACGTGGCTCCGGCATACCGCCGTCGCGGATTCGCTCGCATGCTGCTGGAAGCGGCGATCAGCCACGCGCGGACCATCGAAGGGGTGCGTCAGATCAGGCTTGGGGTCAACGCCTCGAACAGCGGGGCGAGGGCGCTGTATGAGTCGGTCGGCTTTGCAAGCTATGGCGTGGAGCCAGACGCGCTGCAGGTCGACGGCACGTTCTACGGCGAGGAGCACTACACGTTGCGAATCGCCCCGGCAGCGGATCGTCCGCGCTGAGTCACCGGGCCAGCGTCGGCCGAGAGTCTCCCGCGGGAGCCAAAAGGCGCGATTGTTGAAGGTGCAGCGCCGGCCGAGCCCCGGTGGACGGGCAAGCCATCGCAAACCCGAAGTCCCGTCCTGCCGATTACTGGACTCCGACGTGCCACATTGTCGACTTGCGGGTTGCCGTATCCTTGGCCAGGCGTCTAAAGCAGTCATGCGGGCGCCGGGATGTTTTGGGGCGTCCCACGAGCGGGCAGGAATGGCCCGGGGCAATACAACTGTTCGACTGAAAGGGGTAAAACCATGAAACGCATATTGAGAGTAATGCTTGCCGTCGGCGTGCTGTCGTTCGCCTTCATCACGACCGCGCACGCGCAGGCGACGCGCACCTGGGTGTCCGGCGTTGGCGATGACGCAAACCCGTGTAGCCGCACGGCGCCTTGCAAGACCTTTGCCGGGGCGATTTCAAAGACCGCAGCGAAGGGCGAAATCGATGCACTCGACTCGGGTGGCTTTGGTGCACTGACGATCACCAAGGCCATCACGATCGATGGCGGTGGGAATCTGGCTGGCGTGCTGGTCTCCGGCACCAACGGCATCAACATCAATGCCGGCGCCACCGACACCGTGATCCTGCGTGGTCTCGCGTTCAGCGGTGTGGGAACCGGGCTGGACGGTGTGCAGATCAACAGTGCCGCCAACGTGGTCATCGATCACTGCGCGTTCCAGGGATTCACCCACAACAACATCGCGGTCAGCCTTGCCAACAGCGGCTACGTGCTGGTGCAGGATTCGACGATCGCCGGTGGCGACAAAGGTATCGTGCTTACCGCGACCGCCGGTCCGGGTCCGGTCTCGGCGCTGGCGAAAAACGTCACCATCCAGGGCACGCGCATCGCACTGCAGACGCTGCGCGGGCATCTCGACGTGACCCATTCGACCATCCAGAACAACCTCGGTTTTGGCGCGCAAGCCAGCGTGGGCTCGATCGGCCTGGAGGACAGCATCTTCTCCGGCAATGGCACCGCCGTGGAGGCTGAAGTTGGTGGCCAGATCAACATTTCCAACGTCGACATGTTCAACAACACCGTGGGCATCGGCTCCGGTGGCGGCATTGTGGGTTCCGCACTCAACAACCATCAGTTCAACAGCACCACGCCCGGCATGCCGAACGCGACGATGCTGACGCAGTAAGCTTCCAGACAGTTGCCTGGTTCGTCCAGCGCCCGCCGCGGCATGCCGCAGCGGGCGCTTTTTCATGTCCAATCCCCGGACTTCCATGAAGAACCAAAAAGAGCGAAGCCCTGCCTGACGGAATGACGACATGGGAAGGACCGCATGGACTTGGGCATCGCAATCTTGCGGCCGCCGGATCGCGCAGGCACCATCGGCCTACCGGAACAGGAAGCCCAGCCATGCCAACGTCAGCCAAGCTCAGCGCGAAAGACTACGAGAATCTGGCGTGGGTCGCGCAAGGCCAGGCCTTCCTGCTGCAGGCGGCCTGCGCGGAGCGGTTGATCGCGGCGGGACTGGTGCTGCGGATGGATGCCAGCGAGGTCGCTGCCGCATCGCTGCAACTGACGTCGGAAGGGCTGGCGCTGATCCGCTCGAGCGATCAGTGAGCGGGCGAGCGAGCTTCGGGCGGTTGCGCCGAGGATCATGCCGGGCGTGCATCCATCGGGCCGCTGCCTGACCGGCGTGATCGAGAAGGACATCGGCCGCGCGCACCAACTGACCCTCGCGCAATGGCGCGAGCGACCGTGGCGTCAGCGCGTGTTCGACTGGTAGTCGTCGCAGGCGGCCGGGCAGTTGCAGGGAAGCTCGATGTCGTATTGCCGGAACGAGCCACGACCCATAACAAGACGCCCGGTGTCCAGGTGCTGGTTCGCCCCGGCCACGGCTTGCCGGAACGGCGCCCCACGCGCGGCGAAAGTATTTATGATGCCGGCTTCGCCGGACGGAGCGGACCTCTCGTGCAAGCGCAGCCGCACATCCATTGCCCGTTGTGCCGTTGGGAACCCGGCGGCAACAGTCGCTGGTGCTGCACGCCGCCGAGCCGGGTGCGGGTTGCCGGACGGTTTGGAACACGTTCTGGACGGCGTGCTGTTGTCCGGGCTGCGGGCACTTCTGGGCGAAGACCACGTGCCTGTCGTGCAAGCAGCCGTCGCCGCCGCATGAGTCCTGGTATCACTACCCGTCGGATGACGAGCGCACTCGTCGGGCCGACAAGGCACATGAAGCTGTCTCGTGATCGCATGGACAAGCTCCGGAATCGCGGCCGGCTTGCCCTCATCTTCCACTCAATGCCTGCGACAGGACGTCCATGAATCGCCTTCCCGGTCTCGATCTGCTCCGCGCCATCGCGATCGTCTGGGTGATGCTGTTTCACTCGTTCGTCGTCGGCGGGCTCGGGCCCGACTTTGGCTGGCTTTCGCGTTACGGCTGGATGGGCGTGGACATCTTCTTCGTGCTCAGCGGCTTCCTGATCGGCACGCAGGTGCTGCGGCCGTTGCAACGCGGCGAGCCGCTGTCGTTCGGCGGGTTCTACGCGCGCCGCGCCTGGCGCATCCTGCCGGCGTTTGCGCTGGTGCTGGCGCTGTATGCGTGGTTCCCGGCGTTGCGGGAAGCGCCGGGGCTGCAGTCGTGCTGGCAGTTCGCCACGTTCACGCTGAACCTGCTGACCGACTACGACAGTCATCAGGCTTTTTCGCATGCCTGGTCGCTGTGCGTGGAAGAACATTTCTATCTGGTGTTCCCGCTGCTGGCGTGGTGGTTGACGCGCCGGCCATCGATGCCGAAATTCATCGGCGCCTGCACCGGCGTGGTCGTGCTCGGCATCGCCTTGCGCAGCGGGGTCTGGTTGCACGACGCGGCGGTCGATCCGCCACGCAACTGGTTCATCGAAGACATCTACTACCCGACCTGGATGCGTCTGGACGGCCTGCTGATGGGCATCATGCTCGCCACGTTGCGGGTGTACCGGCCGCGGCTGTGGACGCGACTGCAGGCGCGCGCGAACTTGGTGCTGATGGTCGGCGTCGCGGCGACATGTTTCGCGTTCTGGCTGTTCCGCGATCGCACCGGCCTGCTCGCCAATGCGATTGGCTGGCCATGGCTGTCGTTCGGCTTCGGCCTGCTGGTGTTTGCCGGCGCGGATCGCCGCAGCCTGATCGGCCGCTGGCGCCTGCCCGGCGCGGGCTGGATCGCCGGCATTTCCTACAGCCTGTATCTCAGCCACAAGATCGCCTTCCATCTGGTGCAGACTACATTCGGCGCACGGCTGCAGGGGCACCCGCTGCTTGCCTTCGCGACCTATGCGCTGGCGGCACTCGCGCTGGGTGCGACGCTGCACTACCTGGTCGAGCGACCGTGCCTGTGTCTGCGCGAGCGCGGGAAAATCAGCGAAGTCCGGGACGTGGCGGTCGCCGAAGCCTAGCGAAACCACCGCGCCGCCGGAATGCGCGCGGTCTTGCCGCATCCATGATCAGCATTCCGGACCGCGGCCATGAAATCTTTGACGAACCCGTGGTGATTGACCGCGTTGCCACAGCCGTCCGCGATGGACGGCCATAGTCGAAAAGGTCAGCGCCGGTCAGCGCAGGCTGCATGCCCACAGTCATGCCGTCTTCACCCGGCCACAGTCACCTTGGCATCTCCCTGAAACCGAGGATGCGGACATGACAGGATCCAAGCCCAAGACGCACCAGCGCTCCGTGGACGGTACGGCGTATACCGTCGAAACCTCCCAGCATGAGCAGGGCATCTCGATCGTGGTGACGGTGCCGGGCATCGGGCCGGAGGAAGAGAACGATCGCACCTATCCGTCGGAACAGGCGGCGCTCGCCGCCGGCGACGACATCGCGCGCGAGTTGATCCAGCAGGCCGGAAAAACCAGCTAGACCGGAGGCATCAACGATGAACAACACGTCGGGCTACAGGATTCACCCATCCTTCCAGCGGCAGCCGTCGAAAGACCGCGGTCTGGTTTACCTCGCCACCTATACGGTCGAAGACGACAAGGGTGTTCAAGGCGATCCCGTCACACTATCGGGCAGCTTCCGCACGCCCGAGGAGGCGCTGGCCGCCGCGCAGCAAGCAGGCAGCAAGGTGCTGGCGCAAGTGCAGTAGCCGCCATCCACGGTCGATGTTCGAGCCGTACGCCTTTCGCGCACGTCTGGCCACCGTCACTGCGCGTGGATCTGCGCCCATGCCAGCGCCTGGTTGGCCACTTCCTCCCAGCCGGGTTCGGCGATCAGCCAGTGGCTGCGGTCCGCAAACTCGATGATGTCGGTGCGACTGGGCGCACGGCTGTGCTTGCGATACATGGCGCGCACCATCGATGGCGTGCTGGTGCGATCCAGCGCAGCCGTGACAAGCAGCAAGGGCGGTCGCCGCGGGTTCCCGAAGTCGACGGCGTTGCCGATGCCCAGGGCCGCCTGGAAATAGATCCGTCCCGGCGCCGGGACAATCTGCTCGTCGTAGGTGCGACGCAACGCGTCCGCTGTCAGGGTATTGGCAAAGTTCCTGGCGAACCCGTTGAACGGCATGCTCAGGATGCGGCGCCATCCGCGCCACGCCAGCAGCACCGGCAGCGCCGCTCTGGTCGCCGTGAAGCTGGGCAGCACGCCGCGCGGCGGGCCGGCGTCGATCGCCACACCGGCGGCGCCCAGGCCACGATCGAGCAGCATCTGCACGATCAATCCGCCAAACGAATGGCCGATCAGGATCGGTGGCTCGGGTAGCGCGCGGATCTGCTGTTCGAAGTGATCGACCAGATTGCGGATGGTCAGCCTAGCCAGACGCGCATCCGGTCGGCGCCGCAGCTGCTCCACCGAGTGGTCCAGATACGGCCATGCCGGTACCACCACGCGATAGCCGCGCTGCTCGAATAGACGTCTGAAATTGGCCCAGCTGGCGGTGGTCACCCACGCGCCGTGGATCAGCATGATGGTGTTTGACATGGCGGCACTCTGGTGTAAAACGATGCGTCCATCCTAGGGTGTCGGCGGGTGCCGCTGCATGATGAAGAAGCGGGAAATGTTTGCTGAAACACCGGCCGTGCCGGACGCTCAGGCGGGCGATCCGTTTGCGTTCAAGCGTGATGCCTTGTCCGACGTGCTTGAGCTGATCCGTGTACGTGGCAATACGGTGTTCACCTGCGCAGCCTCGGCACCGTTCGGCATCCGCTTCCCTCCCGGCAAGCACCGGCTGCACATCGTGCGCAGCGGCCACATTGCGATTGCCGTGGACGGCATCGAACAGACCTATCGCGCATCCCAGGGCGACCTGGTGATGTTGACCCACGGCCACGGTCATGTGATCGCGGATCAGCCCGGCCGCCAAGCGGATGCCCTCGATGATCTGGCGAAGCGTGATTACGACCAGACCCGCCTGGCGCTGGGCAGTGGCGACACCGCCTGGCTGTGCGGTGATTTCGGTTTCGACGGCATGCTGTCGCGTCGGCTGCTGTCGGTGCTGCCGCCGGTGATCATCCTGAAGGGATTGCGCGATCGTCCGTTCGAATGGCTGGAGCTGAGCTGTCATTTCATCCTCGACGAAGCGCTCAATCCTCGCGCCGGTGCCGCCGCGATGATCTCCCGCTTGCTGGACGTGATCTTCGTGCAGTTGCTGCGCACCTGGGCGGCCGGTGGTGAGGTGGGTTACGGCTGGCTTTCCGGCGCGATCGATCCGCGCATCAGCGAAGTACTCGTCGCCATGCATGCCGAACCGGAGCGCGCGTGGAGCATCAACGAACTGGCCGGGCTCGCGCATCTTTCCCGCTCGGCGTTCGCCGAACGATTCCAGCGCGTCGTCGGCCAGACGCCGCTGACCTATCTGGCGGCGTGGCGAATGGATCGGGCGGCCGAGTTGCTGCGCCATGGCCGCGGCTCAATGTCGGATATCGGCAACCGCGTCGGCTATGCATCGCAGGCGGCGTTCAGCCGCGCGTTCAAGCTCCGCTACGGCATGTCACCCGTGCAATGGCGGCGTGCCGATACGGAGGGCATCGCGGCGCGATGAGGCGGCAAGAGTCGCCGTTTTGAATACGCGCAGTGAAATGCGGCCGCCATCCTCGGCCTGCTTCGATCCACCGACGTCAGCGGTCGGCTTCGCGTGCCGCCACCGCCAGCCCCGACACCACGCCGAGCGAGGGATCGCCGTGCACCAGCGGGAGCTCAGGGAAGCAGGCCTGCACGCGTGCCTTGACCTGCGGCGAGCGTGACGTGCCGCCGGTGAGGAACACGCTGGCGGGGAGTTCGGGCAGATCGCCGCGCACGGTGGCCAGGGTGCGTTCCAGCTGGCCGAGGAAGCTTTCGATGGCGGCATGGAACCCCACGCTGTCGAGCTCGATCGCCAGCTCGTTTTCGATGAAACCCAGCTCGCTGCGGTGCAGCGGTGTGGTGCTCAAGGTGATCTTGCTGCGCTCGGCGGCCTGGTTGAGACGGGTGGTGGCGCCGGGCTCCTGCAGGGCGCGCAGGCGCGCGCCGTAGGGTTCGGCGACCAGGCGGTAATCCTGCTGCTGGAACTCACGCTGCCTGGGCAGGTTGTGCACGCTGGCGGCGTCCACGAAGTGGTGCGCCGGCAAGCTGATCACATCCTTGCCCAGCTGCGGCATGAAGCTGTGCAGGCTGACACTCACGTCGAGGTCGGTGCCGCCCCGGGGCAGGCCCCAGCTGCGCGTGATCTGCGGTGCTTCGCCGCCGCCGAGCCGGGCATGCGCCACGTCGGTGGTGCCGCCGCCGATGTCGACGACCAGCGCGTGCTGCCGTTGCCGCAGGCTCTGGTGGTAATGCATCGCGGCGGCGGCCGGCTCTTCCAGAAACGTGACGCTGTCGAAGCCGGCCGCCGCGGCCGCCTCGCGCAGGATCTCGATCGCCTGCAGTGAACCCTGCGCGCCCATCGAGCTGCGGAATTCCACCGGCCGCCCGATCACCGCGCCGCGCACCGGGGTGCCGAACTGGCGGCTGGCGGTGAGGCGGATGTGCTCGATGATGTGGGTGGCGATATGCACGATCACCTTGCGCACCTGCGGGTCGAGCCGATAGCCGAACATCGACTTCGGCGATTCGATCAGATTGCCGCCGCCGCTATCCAGATAGCCTTCCACCGCTTCCTCGCCGAACAGCGCGTGCTGGAAACTGGCGACCGAGGTGTTGGCGGCGCGGGTCTGCTCTTCCATCCACTGCCGCCGCACCACGCGCAACGCTTCGCGGCGCAGTTCATCGTCGCTGCGTGGCACCGGCGCCTGGCCGCGTGCGCCAGCGGCCGCCGCGAGCTGGCGCTGCTGGGTGCGCGCCAGGCGCAGCTGTGCCTCCAGTTGCGCTTCCAGCAGTGGAGTCAGTGCGAAGTCGGCCGGGTCCGGCACCCGTTCGGGAAAGAACACCGCGGTGCGGAACTGTTCGGCGTCGCCGAAGCGCACCATCGCCAGCTCGCCGTCGACGATGGCCGCGGCGGCCGAATAGCTGGTGCCGAAATCGATACCGATATGCATGATGTCACGCTGTCGCTGCAGGGCAACCCGGCAGTATGACGGCTGCAGCGGCGATGGCGTATGAATCAAATAAGCCAGAACAAAGGGATCAGAGCATTTATCAGGCTTTAAAGTCGGCAAATGCTGCTGATTCCTTGTCTGCGCTCCGTGCGACACCTTCTTGCCGTTATGCCGGTTTGCTCGGCGATATGAATCCTGCGTGGTTATAGACGGGTTAGCTATTGCCATGTTAGGTTTCCGCCGCACAGGGGGAAATCATGATTTTTCATCGCATTGCCGCAGCAGCGGCTTTGGGCGTAAGCGTGCCACCCGCGAGGCGCCTTCGATATCCATCCACGACCCGACGCGGGGGCGTCGGGTCCGTCAGCGACGTGTACCTGGCCCTCAAAACGACAGTTCGTAGCGGCGGCGCGCTGCGCTGCTCGAATCGCGCTGGATCACTTCTCGGCCCGCCGTAAAAAAACCTCTTTTCGATGATTGGCCAACAAACCAGGAGACAAGGAATGCAAATACGTTTTGGACTCGCACTTTCCGTTGTGGCTGCTGTTCTAGGCGGATGTGCATCTGTGCCGCAGCGATCCATTGCGCTTTCGACGCAGACACTCGACGCCCACACCGGGAAAGTTGGAGTGGCGATGACTACGTTGCCCAAGGTCGACACCCATATGC
>DAIMGD010000009.1:0-4639 GCA_036724165.1 Rhodanobacter sp. | reverse complement strand
TGTTTGCTGTGCATGGCAGCGGCTTCCATGGCCAACTCGAAGCTGACCACGTATTCGCACTCGCTGCCCGAAGAAGATTTGCCGAAGCTGAAAGGCGATGTGGTGGAGCTGCTACGCAAAAAAGGTGTCGACGCGATCGCCATCAATGAGGACATCAACGTGGCCAAGTTGCCCGATGCCAAAACCAAGGGCAACGATATCGCGAAGAAGGATTTCTCCTCGTTTCGCAGTAAATACCATATCGAGCATTTGATCGTCATCGACATCCATGAAGTGGGCTTTGAACGCCCCTACGCGGCGTACATTCCAACCAGCGATCCCAAAGGTGTGGTCGCCGGCCTTGGTTATGAGATCAGCTTGAACAACAACACCTACGAATGGTATTCGCCAGTGAATATCCAAATCAGTGCCGATGGGCAGTGGGATGAGCCGCCGAAATTCCCGGGGCTCACCAATGCATACTTCCAGGCGCTGGAAACCAGTAAAGACAACCTGCTTAAGCCCTTCAGCGGTTGATCGGCTGATTTGGCCGGGGCATTGAAATTGTTTCCACGCCCCGGAATTCCGCTTGTATACATCACCGGGAATTCAGGGAATGAAACATCTTTTATTGCGCTTTGTCGGTGTGCTGGCGAGCACTGTCGTCGTGGGTTTGACTACACCATGGAATACAGCCGCGGGTGCGACGCAGACAGCGGCCGCCATTCATATGCCCGCGTTGCCGGACTTGAACTGGGCACTGCAATTGCCGGCGGAAGGCAAGGTAATCTATCGGGGCGTCGCCAATTTCGACAGCGCTGGAATGCAGCAATCCGGCATGCTCTATCCGGCGCCCAATGTTATTGGCTTGATGGTGGCGGTGGCAGTCCACGCGGCGGTGGTGAAGTCCGGCCGGGATGCACAGAAGGAGAAGATCCAGGCGGCCGCCGACAAAGTCCTGGACCCTTATCGGGACGTACTCGCCGACTTCAACTACAGGGAGCTCATGCAGCACGGCCTGTCGCTCACCACAGCTGGCGTTCCCAAACAGCTCGTGGAAGCTGGCGAAAAGCACGACGGCATATGGCTGGTACTTAGTACCCCTATCTTTTCGATGACCCAGGATCAAAGCACTATCGTGCTGGATAACACGATCGAGATCTACGCCCCCGGGGAGTCGAAGAAAGCGGCGTACAGCAATACCGTCAGAGTCATTTCCGACGCACAGACGGACCCGGAATTGGCGGCGTTCTGGACGGCCAATCAAGGAAAGGCCTTGAAGGGAGAAAGCGCTCGTTTGCTTGCAACTTCATTGGATATCGCGTTTTCCGATGCGTCGACTATCAACGGTGACCTTGCCTATAAAACCATCAGGTACATGGAGGGGGGCGCGGAGAGAATGGAGCGCGGGCAACCTTTGAGCGAACACTGCGGACGCATCCTGCTCAAGTCGCTTCGAGGCTCGCTGATGTCTGTTCCCGTGCGGCGGGACTCCTCCATGACGCCGCCGGCTACCGATTGCGCGGGTACGATCGACGCGGTGAGCGAATCACACGCGGAGCCCAAGCAAAGCATGACAAAGGGATCGGAGTGAGCCACTCCGTTTTTCCGGGACAGCCGAAAAGGCGGCGCCATAGCGGGGCAGAGCTTCTGGGCGCGAGGATATTTCGTCTCGACCGCGTGGGTCGAGACGAACCGGTAATCCGAGCGCATATCCGCGATCGAGCGGCCGAGGATCGACGGCTGGAGCAGCTTCAACTACTGAGATAGGCCGGCCACCGCACGGTGGCCATACCAGAGGGCCGCCTCAGCGACCCCGCCCAAGCCGCTTCGAGCGGCTCACATAACCAAAGCCCCCGCTTTGCCGGGGATACTTGCGCCGCAGCTGATCCGGCGCGCTTCTGGCGAGCCCGGATCCGCGGCGCTCCCGGCTTGCCGGCGCGCCGCGAACAGCATGCCCGGCCGGGCGATATGATGGGCGGGCGGCATCGGCAACGTCGCAGGGAGAGGCCACGAATGAAGCGGAATCGGCTGCGGTCGCTGCTGAGGGTGGAGTGGTTTCTCGCCGTGAGCCTGGCGACCAGCGCGGTGTTCCTGCTGTCCGGTGCGCGCCTGCTCGGCGGGCTGGACAGCCTGCCGTGGCTGATCGTCATCTTCGCCTGGCTGTTCGCGACCATCCTGGGCTCGGCGCTGGCGGTGGTGCGGCATGCCGATCAGCTGGCCGAGCTGCTCGGCGAGCCCTACGGCACGCTGATCCTGACGCTGGCGATCACCTCGATCGAGGTGGTGAGCATCAGCGCGGTGATGCTGCACGGCGCGAACAATCCCACGCTGGCGCGCGACACGCTGTTTGCGGTCACCATGATCATCCTCAACGGCATGATCGGGCTGTCGCTGCTGCTCGGTGGCTGGCGGCGGCTGGAGCAGCGCTACAACCTGCAGGGCGCGAACGCGTATCTCGGCGTGATCATCCCGCTGGGGATACTCGCCCTGGTGTTGCCGGACTTCACCGTCAGCACCGCCGGACCGACGCTGGCCTTGTCGCAGGAGCTGTTCCTCGGCGTGTCGTCGGTGGGCCTGTATCTGGCCTTCCTGTTCCTGCAGGCGAGCCGGCATCGCGCGTACTTCACGATGTCGGGCGACGATGCCGATGCCGGGACGCCTGCGCCGACCGCCGCGGCCGCACACCCGGCGACGCCTCCAGCCAGCGCGCTGCGGCATGCCGTGCTGCTGGCCGCCTACATGGTCCCGGTGGTGTTCCTGGCCGAGCAGCTGGCGTTGCCGGTCGACTACATCGTCGAAACGATCAAGGCGCCGGCGGCACTGGCCGGCCTGACCATGGCGATCCTGGTCGCCACCCCGGAGGCGATCGGTGCCGTGCGTGCGGCCCGCCGCAACCATCTGCAACGCTCGGTCAACATCTCGCTCGGCTCGGTGCTGTCGACCATCGGCCTTACCATTCCGGCGATCCTGGTGGTCAGCCATCTCACCCACCATCCGATCACGCTGGGCCTGCAGCACACCGACCTGCTGCTGTTCCTGCTCACGCTGACGCTCTGTCTGGTGACCTTCTCCAGCGGCCGCACCACGGTGCTGCAGGGCGGCGTCCACCTGCTGCTGTTCGCGGCCTACCTGTTCTTCATGTTTCAGCCGTAGGTGGGTGGTCGGCGCAGGCCGGGCGCATGATGTTTGCGCCGGGCGATTCAACGAAAATCGAGCGCCACCCGCGCCTGGTACCACGTCCATACCAGCGCTGGCACGCGTGGTGGCAGCGCGATGCCGAGCGCCACGTAGGCATCGAGCACCTGGCTCAACGCCTTCTCGGCGCGACCGGATCTTTGCTGTGCCGGCAGGTTGAAGCGCTCGTACTCGATCATCTCCAGCATCCGCGCCGACCAGTCGAACAGCAGCTCGCTGGATGCCTCGAAGCGGTCACGCAGCCAGTCGCTCAGCGGCGCGTGCAGGACGAGCGCCGAGGCGATCGACTCGTGGCGTGCCAGCGCGGTCACCCGCGGGCAAATGCCGCGGTACCACTCGGTATGCCCGGCCGCCGCGCGCGGCACGACCAGCGGCGCGGGCGCGCGCTCGGCGGCGAAGCTGGTGATGAACAGCCGCTCGATGCGGCGGGCGTCGCGCAGGTGATCGCACTCGACCAGCAGGGCGCGATCCAGATCGAAGAATTCGAAGTAGCGCGGATGCAGCGTCCGCATCCGCTGCAGCGGATCGCGCGAGAAGCCGACCTTGAGCAGGTCCTCGTCGCGGCACGGCAGCACGTAGACGAACGTGCGTCCGCGGCTGGCGAAGCGGGGATGGGCGATCTCGTCGTGCACGCGCGGCGCTCCAGGATTTCGCAGTCGCCCGCATTGTCGTTCATGCCGGGCTCGGCCACGGGCAGCGAATGACTTGCGCGTCCGGACCGCTGGACGCGCGGCCCGGGCCAGGCGCGGTATCGCCGCGGATGTGCTGATGCGGTGCCGCCCGATCACCGGTCAGCGAGCCTGGCGTTCAGCCTTGCGCTGCCACTTCAGCGCGGAGATTGCGCGGCGGCATTCGGCAGCCAGAGCTCGATCACGTTGGGATCGCCGTGCAGCCGGATCGGCAGCGGCAGCGCCTTCGGCGCGGCCTCCTGGAAACCCGGTTGCGTACCCAGCCAGCGCGCCAGCGAGCGTGCGCAGGCAGGCGCCTGCTCACTGTAGGTGCTGTAGAGAAATACCGGCTTGTGCCATGCCGCGGGGGCACCGCGGCCGGCACGGTTGGCGGTCGCGGCGACGTTTTCGATACCGGGCGTGGCCAGTCCGAAGCTGCCGAGTTGCTCCAGCAGGCCGGTCGCCATCGCGCGCTGGTCTTCGCTGTAGATCTGGGTGTAGACGATCAGCCGCGGCGGCTGCTCGGCGGCGGCTGCACCGTTGCACGCTTCGGTGACCGCACCGCCCGCGCCTGGAATGACCGACGCCGGGATGACCCCGGTGGCAGGCGCGCTTGCGGTCGCCGCGGGGGGCCGCGCGGTCGCGCCCACCGGCGCGGCGCGGGCATGACTTCCCCGCGTCGGCGGAGTGGCCGGCGGGGATTCGGCTGGCGGCGGTGGCGGCGGCGCGGGCATGCTCGCCATGCCGGTACTGGTGACCGCTGCCGTCGGGGCATAGCCGGCGGGAGCCGGCTC
>DAIMGD010000008.1:0-21898 GCA_036724165.1 Rhodanobacter sp. | reverse complement strand
CTGCAGATGTTCGCGAAGCCCTGCCGCCAGCGCCGCATCATCGCCCGAACCAACCACATACAGCACCAGGCGCCGGTCATTCACAGCGAACTCCCGGGCGACCGCCGCAGCCTCGCGGATGCCCGGCCCCTGCAATGCCGCCGCCTCGATGTCGCCCAGTTCGATGCGATAGCCGCGCAGCTTGATCTGCTGGTCCGTGCGGCCGTGGAAATACAGCATGCCGTCGCGCAGGCTGCCGAGGTCGCCCGTGCGGTACATGCGCGATCCATCGGCAGCGAACGGATCGGTCTGGAATCGCTCGGCGCTGAGTTCGCCCTGGAACAGGTAGCCATCACCCACGCCATCGCCGGCGATCCAGAGGTCGCCGATTTCTCCGCCAGCCACCTGCTGGCCATGCGCGTCCAGCAGGTAGATCCGCGTGTTGGCGATCGGGCCGCCCAGCGACACCGGCCCACTGCCCGGCTTCACCCGGGCCAGGGTGGACCAGATCGTCGTCTCGGTCGGCCCGTACATGTTCCACAGTTCGCGGCAGCGCCCGGCCAGCGTGTTGGCCAGCTCGCGCGGCAGTTCCTCGCCGCCGACCAGCAGGCGCAGCGGGTCGAGCGCCGCCGAGCGTTCCGCCTGCACCAGCATGTTCAGCAACGACGGCGTGGTCTGCAGCATGGTCACGCCGCGCGCGCCGATCAGCCGCAGCAGTGCATCGGGATCGCGGTACTGCAGGTCGTTGGCGATCACCACGCGCGCGCCGACGACGAGCGGCAGATAGAGTTCCAGCCCGGCGATGTCGAACGACAAGGTGGTGGCGGCGCACAGCACGTCGTCAGCCTCGATGCCCGGCTGCCTGCGCATGCTGGTCAGGAAATTGACCAGGTTGCGCTGCAGGATGCGCACGCCTTTCGGCTGGCCGGTCGAGCCGGAGGTGTACAGCACGTAGGCCAGGCTGTCGCCGCCGATGACGGGCAATGCCGACGACGCGCCGGCGGCGAGCTCGAGCCCCTGCAGTGCGTGCAGCACGCGACCTTCCGCCACGACCGCCGGTACCTCGACCGCATTCAACACGACCACATGGCGCAGCCGCGCGTGCGTCGCCATGTAACGCAACCTCTCGTCGGGGAATGACGGATCCAGCGGCACATAGGCCGCCCCGCTCTTCATCACGCCAAGCAGCGCCACCAGCATCTGGGTGCCGCGCGGCACGCATACGCCGACCAGTTCGCCGGCGCCCACCCCGCAGGCGATCAGCTGCCGGGCCAGCGCACTGGCGCAACGATCGAGCTCGGCATAGCTCAGCGCATCGCCATCGCATTCCACCGCGATGCGCCCGGGGGTACGCGCCACCTGCGCATGGATCAAGGCAGTCACCGACATGAGCGTCTCTTCTGGAGG
Source organism: Rhodanobacter sp. (assembly GCA_036724165.1). GTDB lineage: Bacteria > Pseudomonadota > Gammaproteobacteria > Xanthomonadales > Rhodanobacteraceae > Rhodanobacter. Next base: position 20,512 of record DAIMGD010000008.1, on the reverse strand, counting down.
AGTGTTTGGAATGGTCGTGTTTGCCGTGGCGGCGGCCGGCACTGCCAGCGCGCCACCGTCATACCCTTCGGCGATGGTCTGCAGCAGCGCTTCGTACAGCGCCATCCAGCGACGGATGCTGGCCGCGTCGTGCCGCGCGGTCGCGTAATGCACGTCGAGCGCAAGCATGTTGCCGGTGTCATTGACGTTGAAGAACAGCTCCCACACCAGCGCGCCACGCCGGGCGTCATGCCAGGTGTGCGTCAGACCGTGGAAGGCGATGTCGGGCAGGCGCGGGTTGAGGTTGAAGATCACGTCGGTAAGCGGCGCGTGCGCCGTCCGGCGACGCAACCCCAGGCCGCGCAGGATGTTCATCAGGGTCAGGTCCTGATGTTCGGCGGCATCCAGCAGTGCGACGTGGGTGTGCTTGAGCAACTCGGCAAACGTGGCATCGCTGTCGATCGTCAGCCGCATCGGCAAGGTGTTGACGCCATCGCCGATCAGCGCGCGACTGCCGGCCAGTGCCTGGCCGGCGAACGGGATCGCCACGGCGAAATCGCGCTGCGTCGACAACCGCGCCAGCAACACGCCGAAGCCGGTCAGCAGCAGGCTGTACAAGGTGACGCCGCGACGTCGCGCCTCGCGTTTCAGCGCGGCGCTGAGCCCGGGCGTGAATTCGCGGCGCTCGGTGCTGGCGGCGAAATCCGCTTTCGATGGCGCCGGCCGATCGGCCGGCAACTGCAAGGGTGCCGGCGGCACTGCGTACAGTCGTTTCCAGTAGTCCAGCTGGGCCGTGGCCGTGCCATCGGCGCGGCGCGCGCGTTCATCCAGCACATACCGGCGAAATGATTCGGCGCCCCCGAGTAACGGCTCGCTGCCATTGACGTAGGCGTTGTAACAGGTCGCCAGTTCACCCATGAACACCGCCAGCGACCAGCCGTCCATCACCAGATGATGGGCGATCACCTGCAGGCCGGTGCGCTGAGCGCCGAGCACCACCACGGCAAAGCGCGCCAGCGGTGGCGCGGTGGTATCGAACGGCACCCGCATCTGCGCTTCGCAGCAGGCCTCGAAACGTTCCGCCGCCGCTGCGCCGAAGGCGCTGTAGTCGAGTTGCTGCAGCGGCAGCGGCACCTCGTCGTGCAGGCGCTGGGCAGTGCCATCGGCGGCAAAGCCGAGTCGGAATGCTTCGTGTCGACGCCAGACAGTCTGCAGCGCCCGGCTCAGCGCGGCGAGGTCGAGTTCGCCATCGAGCGTCACCACAATCGATTCGTTGAAGGCCAGCGCCGCCGTGTCGCCATACTGGCAACCCAGCCATTTCTCCAACTGGCCGTCGCTCAGTGGCAGTTCGGAGGGCAACTGCTCCGCCTGGTCTGTCGCGTGCGCGGACAGCATCGGCTGCAGCGCGCGCGGCGTGAGCAGACCCGCCGCCATCAGCGCATCCACCGTGGCGGTCACGGCCACGACGATCCGGTTGACCTCGGCGTCGCCATGCGCGGTCGACAGGAAGCAGTTGAACTGCTCGTAGACGTGCAGTCCTTCGTGGCGCAATCCGTACCAGAAAAGACTGGCGCAGGGCTGGTCCTCGTCCGCGCGCACGCGCCAGAGCGAGCCGGCGCTGATCGCGGTGAGCGGCGCGTGGCGTGCATCGAACAACGCGTTCAGCCGCGCCACCATCGCCTCGGTGCGCGCGTTGAGCTTCGCCTGCAATTGCGGCCCCTGATCGCGGACGTGGATCAGCGCCGCACGCGCCGCCGCCAGCGCCAGCGGATGGCGCACGAAGGTGCCGGCAAAATAGGTGACGCCGGCTTCCGGATAGCTGTCGTCGCCGAACTGCCAGTGGCCTCCGTCGAGCGCATCCATCCAGCGCGACGCGCCGGCGATCGCGGCAAACGGCAGTCCGCCGCCGATGATCTTGCCGTACGTACCGATGTCGGCGCGCACGCCGTAGAACTCCTGCGCGCCACCCGGCGCGAGTCGGAAGCCGGTGATCACCTCGTCGAAGATCAGCGCACAGCCACCGGCATCGCACAGCTCGCGCAACTGCCTGACGAATGCGCGCGGCTGCAGGGTCGGATGGCGACTCTGCACCGGCTCGATCATCACCGCCGCCAGCTCGTGCGCGCGTTCGCGGATGATGCGCAGCGCCTCGTCGCTGCCATAGTCCAGCACCAGCACGTTCTCGACCGCATTGGCGAGGATGCCCGGCGCCGCCGCGATCGAGCGCAACTGGCGGCTGCCGCGCACGATCACCTCGTCGAAGATGCCGTGATACGAATCCCGGAAGATCACGATGGTCTTGCGACCGGTCACCGTGCGGGCGATGCGCATCGCGCCCATCACCGCTTCGGAGCCGGTGTTGCAGAACGCCACGCGCTCCATGCCGGTCATCTGGCTGATCAGCGTGGCGACCTCGGCGGTCAACGGATGCTGCGGACCGATCTCGATGCCGGTGCGCAGCTGCTCGGCCAGCGCATCGACGATGAAGTCCGGCTGGTAGCCGAGAAAATTCACCCCGAAGCCGTTCAGCAGGTCGATGTATTCGTTGCCGTCCAGATCCCACAGGCGCGCGCCGTGCGAACGCTCGACCACGATCGGGTAGACCAGCTCTTTCCACAGCGGATTGAAACCGGTGACCACGCGCGGATCGGCCATCACCCGTCGATGCTGCTGGCTGAACGCCTTGGACTTGCCGCTGCGCGCGTTGTAACGCCGCACGAAGTCCGCCAGGAATGCGCCCTGTTCCGCGCTCAGGTCGAACTGCCGGCGCGTGGTGATGCGTGCCGACGCGCCGAACGGGCGTTCCTTCAGATCGGCGCCGGGCTCCTCCGCCGGCGCCGGCGCCGGCATCGCCGCTGCGCCCGATCCGCTCAATGCCTGCAGCAGCTCGGCCTGCTGCTGCATCAGCGCCTGCTGGCTGCGGAGCAGCTGCGCCAGCGGCGTCTGGTCGGCACTGGCCACGTCCACCGCTGCCGCGGTGGCGGGCAACGGTGCCGGGTCCGGCGGCAGCGTCTCGTCGAGCAGCGCCGCCAGCCGCGACACGCTGCCCAGATCCTCCATCAGCCGGCGGAACTTGATCCGCAGCGCGTAACGTCGCTCCAGTTCCAGCGCCGCCTGGGTCAGCGACAGCGAATCCAGCCCGAGGTCGACGAAGCTGGCGTCGTCGTGCGCCGGTTCGATGCGCTCGCCGCTGATGTTCTCGAACATCGCACGCAGTTCGGCCGCAAGCCGCTGCAACCGCGATACCCCGATGATTTCAGGCCCTGGCGTGACCGCTGGCGACGACGCTGGCGCGGCGGCAGCGGCGATGCTCTGCGCAGAGGCCGGAGCGAGACCTGCCGCCTGGCTGGCGTCATCGATCCAGTAGCGTTCGCCCTGGAATGGATAGGTCGGCAAGCTCACGCGGCGGCGCGATTGACCGGCGTAATAGCGCGTCCAGTCCGGCTCCGCGCCCGCACACCAGCACGCGCCCAGCGCTTCGGTGAGATGCGCCAGCGCATCGCCGGGCTTGCCCGCCGGACCCAGCGAAGCGACGGCACGCGTGCGCTCGCCCGCTTGCGCGCGCGCCAGCCCGGTCAAGGCCTGCGCCGGCCCCACTTCCAGGTACAGCGTCACGCCTTGCGATGCGGCATGCCGCAACGCTTCGGCGAAGCGCACTGGCTGGCGCAGCTGGCGGCACCAGTAGTCGGGCGAGGTCGCCTCGGCAGCGGTGATCGGCGCACCGCTCACGCAGGAATAGAAAACCTGCTGCGGCGCATGCAGCGGCACAGCGTCGAAGGCGGCGCGGAACCGCGGCAACGCCGCGTCCATCAGGCACGAATGGAACGCGTGACTGACCCGCAGGCGCGTCGCCGCGATGTCGGCGGCGGCCAGCGTGCTGGCGAACGCCTCGATCGCCGCGATCGCACCGGTGACGACGGTCATCGCCGGCGCATTGATCGCCGCGATTTCCACCCCGGCGACGAGTCGCTGGCGCACCCCGGCTTCGTCCAGGCGCACCGCCAGCATGGCGCCGGCCGGCTGCGCATGCATCGCGGCACCGCGCGCCACCACCAGGGTTATCGCATCTTGCAGACTGAACACGCCGGCGCGGCATGCGGCGACGTATTCGCCGATGCTGTGGCCGATCATCGCCGACGGCTCGATGCCCCAGGATGCCCACAGCTCGGCCAGCGCATATTCGATGACGAACAATGCCGGCTGCGTGCACCACGTCTCGCCCAGCATCGCGTCCGCCGCCGTCACCTCGGCTGGCGCGGGCAGGATCAGCGCGCGCAGATCGCAGCCCAGCCGCGACGAGGCCAGCGCGCAGCAATGCTCGAAGCAGTCGCGGAACACCGGCTCGCTGGCCACCAGTTCGCGCGCCATGTTGACGTGCTGCGAGCCCTGGCCGGGAAACAGGAAAACGATGGCCGGCTTCTCGCGGCACTCGTGCACACGAAGGCGCGGCAGCAGCTCGGGCAGCTGCTGGATGCTTTGCGTCACCACGCATCCACGCATCGCCATCGGCTGGCGACCCGTCGCCAGCGTGTAGCCGATGTCGGCCAGTTCGTCGTCGCCATGCTCGGCGCATGCGGCAGCCAGATCGTCGGCGCGCCGCTGCAGCGACTTCGCATCGCGCGCCGACAGCAGCAGCAGGGTCGAGGCACGCCCGGTGGCCGGCGCCGGCATCGGCGGCGCCTGTTCGAGCACCGCATGCGCATTGGTGCCGCCGACGCCGAACGAACTGACGCCGGCACGCCGAGGCGTGTCGCCTTGCGCCCAGGCGACGGCGCGGTCGGCGACGCGGAAAGGTGTTTGCACAAAATCGATCTGCGGGTTGGCAGTGTCGAAGTGCAGGGTCGGCGGAATCACGCCATGCTTCAACGCCAGCGCGGCCTTGATCAAGCCGGTCACGCCGGACGCGGCGACCAGGTGGCCGAAATTGCTTTTCACCGAGCCGAGCCAGCAGAACTGGTTGGCAGCCGTTTCGGCACGGAACGCGCGGGTGAGCGCTTCGACTTCGATCGGGTCGCCCAGCGGCGTGCCGGTGCCGTGCGCCTCGACATAGCCGATCGAGCCGGCATCGACCCCGGCGGTGGCCAGCGCCTGCCGGATCACCGCCGCCTGGCCGCGCACGCTGGGTGCGCCGAAGCTGGCCTTGTCGCCACCATCGTTGTTGACCGCGACGCCGCGGATCACCGCCCAGATCGTATCGCCCTGCTCGACCGCCTCGGCCAGCCGCTTGAGCACCACCACCGCGCCGCCGGAAGAAAACAAGGTGCCGCTGGCCTGTGCGTCGAACGGGCGGCAATGACCGTCGGCCGATTCGATGCCGCCCTCGACCGGCAGATGGCCGGACTCCTGCGGCACCACGATATTGATGCCGCCGGCCAGGGCGAGGTCGCACTGCCAGCTCATCAGCGCGTACCAGGCCTGCGCGATCGCCACCAGCGAGGTCGAACAGGCGGTGTGGATGCTCAGCGCCGGCCCGGTCAGGTCGAGCCGGTGGGCGATGCGGGTGGCGACATAGTCCTTCTCGTTGGCCAGCATGGTGGCGAATTCGCCGGCCGCCTGCACCAGATCCGCGCGCGACTCGACCAGCTTGCGATAGGTGTTGTTCGAGGTGCCGGCATAGACGCCGATGCTGCCGGGGAACCGCTGCGGATCGACGCCGGCATGCTCGAGCGCGTTCCAGCTGATTTCGAGCAGCACTCGTTGCTGCGGATCCATCAGCAGCGCTTCGCGCGGCGCGATGCCGAAAAAGGCCGCATCGAAGCGGTCGGCATCGGCGATGACACCACGCGCTGGCACATAACGCGGATGACGCGCGAGCTCGGGCGGTACCCGCGAAGACAGCTGCGCCGGCGCAAAGCGGGTAATGCTTTCCCGCCCGGCCAGCAGGTTTGCCCACAGCTGGTCGATCGAATCCGCGCCCGGAAAGCGGCCGGCCATGCCGACGATCGCCACGCCGTCGAACGTGTCGTTCACTGCACTGCTCATGGTGCGGATCCTCCGCGCGGAGCGAAGCGCGATAATGCCGCCCGCTGCCGGGCCGCGCGGGCGTCGAGCGCGGCCACCGGTACCGCGCCGGCGCCGGCGCGCAGCAGGGTTGCCTGTTTCGCCACACTCGAATGCTCGTAGATCTGTACCGCGCTGATCTCGCGATAGCCATGCCGGCGCAGTTCGGTCAGTGCGTGCACGACGGTCAGCGAGCGGGCGCCGAAGTCGAACAGGTTGTCGTCCGCGCGCAGTTCATCCGCGCCCAGCAGCTGCTGCCACATCGCCAGCAGCTGCTGGTCGAGCGGGGCATCCTCGATCCACGCGAAGGCGACCGGGTCGACCGCCTCGGCCAGTGCGCGGCGATCGATCTTCCCGCTGGCGGTCTGCGGCAACGCGGCATGCAGAATGAAGGACTGCGGTACCAGGTAGGGCGCCAGCATGGCTTCGCAATGCGCACGCCACTGCGCCACCAGCTGCACATCGTCCACGCGGTTGTCGCGCGCCACCACATGCGCCACCAGCCGTCGTCCCACGGCGCTGTCGGCGGCCACGACAACCGCTTCGGCCACCGACGGATGGCGGCCGAGCACGCTTTCGATCTCGCCCGGCTCGACCCGATAGCCGTCCAGCTTGATCTGCTGGTCGAGCCGGCCAAGGCAGTCGAGCACGCCGGCGCCGAGATCACGAACGCGGTCGCCGCTGCGATACCAGCGTCGGCCATCGCGTTCCACGAAGCGTTCGGCGGTCAGGTCGGCACGCTGGATGTATCCGGCCGCCAGGCATTCGCCACCCAGCAGCAGTTCGCCTTCCTCGCCATCGGCCACCTCGGCCAGTTGCGCATCGACGACACGCACCAGCACATGCGGCAAGGCCGCGCCGATCGGCGGCAACTCGGGCCAGCCCGCCGGATCGCCGGACAACTCGTGTGCCGTGACCACATGCGTTTCGGTCGGCCCGTAGTGGTTGTGCAGCATGCATTCCGGCAGCGCGGCGAACAGCGCCCGGATCGCCGGGGTGATGCGCAGCTGTTCGCCCGCCGTCACCACGTCGCGCAATGTCAGTGGCAGCGCGCCACCGGCCATCACGGCCTCGGCCAGCGCCTGCAGCGCCACGTACGGAAGAAACAGCCGCTCGATCCGCTCCCGCCGCAGCAGTTCGAGCAGCGCGAACGGATCGCGGCGCTCGCTGTCACTTGGCAGCACCAGACTGCCGCCGGTGGCGAAGGTGGAAAAGATTTCCTGGAACGAGACATCGAAACCGAGCGGGGCAAACTGCAGTGTGCGCGCCGCGTGACCCAGTCGCCGGTGCGCCACATGCCAGTCGAGCAATCGCGCGACGGCACCGCGGCGCATCGCCACGCCCTTGGGCTGCCCGGTCGAGCCCGAGGTGAACAGCACGTAGGCCAGCGCGTCATCATCGTCGATGAAGTCCGGCAACTTGCCCGTGGCACCGGCGGGCACCGATTCGAGCGCCAGCGAGGGAATCGCCAGGCCGCGCAAGCCTGCCAGCAGGTCAGCGCGCCCCAGCACCAGGCTCGGCCGTGCCACCGACAGCATGTGCGCCAGTCGCTCCTGCGGATACTGCGGATCCAGCGGCAGGTAGGCGGCGCCGAGACCTACCACGGCGCATATCGCGGCGATCGTGTCGGGCGTGCGCTGCGCCATGATCGCCACCACGTCGCCGCGTTTGACGCCTGCCGCGACCAGCGCGAGTGCCAGGTCGTGCTGCCGCGCGAGTCGTTCGGCTGCCGACCACGTGGCCCCGGGCGCCGTCAGCGTCGAGCCGGCCGAGCCACACGCGCCTGCCAGCGGAAACGTCGTTGACGCCTCCGTCTCATGCAGGCTGCCGGCCAACCGCTGGATCGTCACCGCCTCAGCCTCGGCCCGTAAAAATGCAGGCCCGCGCCGCATGACGGGACGTCCGCAGATCCGACGGGGACGATCCACGACATTCAGCGCTTGCCCCATGTCGTGCTCCGGTTGACGCCGAGGTTTTCGACCAGACCGAACAAGGGTCCGAGCATGCCGAGGAAGGCACCAAGCAAACGGGCACCGCCCGGCTTGCCCAGACGGCGGCGTTCATCGGTCACGTCGGCGACGAACGAGCGCCAGTTGTCCGGACCGAGCTGGTCGAACGCGACCGAGATCGTCATGTTGAGGCTGCGCGCGGTGTGCCACCAGCCACACGGCAGGAACAGCGTTTCGCCCGCGCGAATCACGATTTTCTGCGCCCGCGCCTCGCGCATCAGCGGATAGCGATCGAAATCCGGGCGATGGTGATCCCGCACCGACGACTGCCACGGCATCTCCGGATTCACGTACAGCAAATGCTCCTGGCCCGGCGCATACACGGTGAATTCCTTGTCGCCGTGCAACTGGGTGATCCACGCATGCAGATGCATCACGTCATAGTGAAGGTAGGGAAATTCGCCGCCCGGCCCACCAAAGAAAATTTCCAGATTGTTGACGTAGCGAAACAGTTGCTGCGGCACCAGCGGGCTGGCCTGGCGATCCGGCAGGCTGCAGGCGAAACGCGGCGAAACGTCGGCCAGCAGTTCGCGGAAGTCCTTGGCGACTTCGAACTTGCACGGATACGGACCCGGCTGGTCGGCCGTGGATGCCTCGAGCAGATCGATCAGCTCGGCCAGCCGGTAGTCGCGGCCGCGGACGCGGACCCGGTGTTCGCCATAGTGCTGGCGGAAAAAATCCGGCGTGCCGTGTCCGTAGACCGGCCAGTCGCGGGCCGCATCGACAAGGATCACCGGTCGGCGCGGGTTGCGGTAGGTGCCGATGAACTCGGCCACGCTCATTCCGGCACGACGCTCCACCACGGCGTCGGCGCCGGTGCGCGTGTCGCCGGAACTCTCCATTACGACCGAAGCCGGGACGTTCATGGCTCTTCTCCCGCGCTGGGTGGCAGCGCCTGTGCTCTGGAACGCATCACGATCATCGACATCGCGCCTGTGGACATCAAGCCTGCCGCAATCCCCAGTCGGCGCGATGGTTTGCGCCAAACCGTTCCGCCAGATCGAATATCGGGCCGAGCATGCGCAGGTAACCGCCCAGTACATGGGCCTTGAAACGTCGCCCCGCGCGACACTCCGCCGCGACGACCTCGCCGATGAATTCGCGCCAGTTGTCGGGGCCCAGTTGATCGAAACCGATCGTGATCCCCATGTTCAGGCAGCGCGCCGTGTGCCAGGTGCCGCAGGGCAGGAACAGGGCCTCACCGGCATGCACTACGATCTTGTAGCTGCGCACCTGCCGGAACAGCGGATAACGCGCGTAGTCCGGATCTTCGGAATGCTCGACCCCGGACAACCACGGTTTCGCCGGGTCGATGTAAAGGAGATGCTCCTGCCCCGGCTCGTACAAGGTGAATTCCTTGTCCCCGTACAACTGCGCGATCCACGCGTGCATGCGCAGGTAGTCGTAGTGCAGGTAAGGAAACTGGCCGCCGGGGCCGCCGAAAAAGATCTCCAGATGGTTGACCCATTCAAACATCCCCGTGGGCATCAGCGGATGGGTATGCCGATTGGGCAGACTGCAGGCAAAGCGCGGACTGATGTCCGGCAGCAAGGCGCGGCAATCCGAAAATGTGCACGGGTAAGGCCCCGGATTCTGCTCGGTCGAGGCCTGCTGCAGGTCGATCACCTCGCTCAGCTTGTAGTCGCGGCCGCGTATCCTGATCGGCCTGTCGCCGTGCTCGCGACGGAAAAAATCTGGTGTATAGCGGCCATTGGCGGACCAGTCCCGCAGCGCGTCGGCCAAGATCACCGGATGCCGCGGAAGCCGGTAGCGCCGGACAAAATCGTCCACGCCGATGCCGCTTACCCGCTCGACCCGTGGACAATCCACCGTCGCGGAAGCTGTCGCCGATGGAGACACTGAGCTCACCCTGTACCCCCTTCTTTCGAGGCGCGTCCCGGCCGGAAATGCCGCTGTCTGGACAGCCTCAACGCTACTATATCGCCAAAATATGTGATCCAGTACACACTAGTCAAAATTGTGCGGCGAAGTGTTCGTCCGCAGGGGATCGCCGGAACAGGGCATGGCTCGCGCGGGTGGCCTGATAGGCAATTTGTGGGCACCCGGGCTTCATGACTTTGGAATGCGACCGACCAAGTGACCCGGGCGTTTGACCGGGCATCCCGACCGATTCAGCAGAGGCGAAGGCATGGCGACGGAATGGTCCGAAGGCCCGCTACCCAATCTGTTCATCGTTGGCGCGCCGAAATGCGGAACGACATCCCTGTATGAATACCTGCGTCGTCACCCGCAGATCTTTTTTCCTTCGGATGAAAATGACTACTGGCGCGCCAAGGAGCCGAATCACCTGTGCCCGGAACTGGAACTGCTGGAGAAATACTCCATCAAGGACAGTCAGGAATACCAGGCTCTCTACCGGGAACATGCGTCCACCCCTTGGCGTGGCGATGCATCGCCCTACTACCTGTTTTCCGAATCGGCACCGCAGCGGATAAGGCAGCTCTGCCCGGAGGCGCGGATTCTCATCATGCTCAGGCCACCGGTCGCCATGATGCGCTCGTATCACCGGGATCTTCTGCGCATCGGCCTGGAAAACATACCCGACTTCTACGAGGCGCTGAATGCCGGCACGACCGCCGAAGGCAACCTGTGCATCCCCCCTTCCCCGCGCACGGCCAGATACCTTGACTATTTTTCGCTCGGCCAGTTCGCGCCGCAGGTCGATCGCTATCTGGATGTTTTCGGAAAGCACGCCGTGAAAGTGGTCCTGCTCGAGGATATGGCGGCGTCCCCGGAACAGACTTTCCGGGAAATACTTTCCTTCCTAGGCGTCGACACTTCGTTCCAACCGGAATTTCGCATCCACAACGAGACGCCGCGGAAGAAATCGCCGCTGGAACGATGCATCAGCTCCGTTTACGCATTACCGGGGATAAAACAGGTATTGCAGTGGGTATTTCCCTATTCGGCCAGGCGCTGGGTCCTGTCCGCCATTCGCCGGACGCAGCACGATGCCGCGACGCCCGATCCGCGGGACGACCAGTTGCGTGGGCTGTGCGCGTCCGATGTGGCCCATTTGTCGAGGCTGATCGGGCGCGATCTCAGTCACTGGCAGGTATCGTCCCGGTCCTGACCCGGGCCGGCGTTCAGATTCCAGCGGGAAAGGACGGCGTATCCCTGACTGGCCGGCGACGGGCTGGTCGCCGCCATTCGTCGAGGCGGGTATCGGCGCGCTCATTCACGCGTCCATCTTCCGACCGCTCCTTGACATGCCCGTCACAAGTCCTTGACATGTACGTCACAAGGCGCGCCCAATGCGCGGCACACCCCTCCGCCATCGCATGGCCCATTATGTCGCGCCGGCTTCCAGCCTTCAGCGTGATCATCCCGACGCACAATCGGTGCGCTCTGGTTTTGCGTGCGATCGACAGCGTGCTGGGAAATGCAGAGGTCGGCGAGGTCGAGGTCATCGTCGTCGATGACGGTTCGACCGACGCCACGACGAGGGTTGTGCAGGAAACGCACCCTCACGATGCGCGCGTGCGGACGCTGCGATCCGCGCTCAACGAAGGACCGTCGGGAGCCCGCAATCGCGGGCTCGCCGCCGCGACGGGTGACCTGATCCTGTTCCTCGATTCCGATGACCTGCTGCTGCCGCATGCGCTTGCCTTTGCGGGCGCCGCGTTCCAGCAGTGTCCGGAGCTGCAGTTTCTGACCCTGGAAGGCGAGGCGACTTCGCTCGTGGAGCACACGTTTGAACAGGGCATCGTGCGCAAACGAAACCCTGGCTGGCGCGGCGAAGGCTTCACTGCCGACCTTCTTCAGAAGCGATCACTCGATCCGCCGGCCGGCGTCCGCAGTTCGCCACGAGTGCTCGAAGTCGGCAATCTGTTTCCGGCGATCGTGTTCGGCGATCTGTTCTTTCTATCGGGCGTTGTCATCCGACGGCAGGCTGCCCTGGCTTCGGGACCGTTCAATCTGCGCTACCGGTTTCTCGAGGATTGGGATTTCACCGCGCGTCTGTGCCTGAGCGGCATGGGCGGCTACCTCGACTATGTCGGGTTTCATCGCGAGACCGGGCGCGCCGACCAACTGGGCAGGGTCGGCACTCCCTGGCGCCGCGCGTTGATGCATCAGCACATTCTCACGACCGTGCGCGCTACCGGCCGCGTCGACACCATCGAATCACGGCTGCTGCTCCGGCGCGCGCAGGCGGCCGCTGACTACTGGCTTGGACGCTGCCTGCTCGAGCAACGCCATGACCATCTTGCGCGCACCTATCTGACGAGGTCGCTGCGGCGCGCCTACAAACCGGTCAAGAGCCTGGTGTGGCTCATCGCTGGCCAGCGCCTGGCCCGTACCCCGCGCTACCTGTCAACGCCCTGATCACTGCCTCGTCGCGATGCATGATGCCCGATGATCCGCGAGCGCTCGCGCCATCCCCGAGTCGCTACCCCGCAGCGCAGGATGCCCACGGTTAGTGTCGTTGAAGTATTCTGTCGAAGCTGCAGATGGCTGCGCATGCCGACGGTTGGACCGGCCATGGCGACGCACCATCCTCAAGGGGAAAGGCTTGGCTCGCGAGACCGATTTTCTCGACCTGTACAAGGATCTGGGATTGAATCCCGGTTGCGGGCTGGCCGAATTCAAGCAGGCCTATCGCCGGCGCGTGGCGCTGCTGCATCCGGATCGGCAAGCCAGCAATCAACCCGACACGCCTGCCGCCGACCGACTGCAGCACCTCACCGCGTTGTATGGCGCGGCGATAATCTTTGAACGGCGCCATGGGCGCCTGCCCGGCGCTGTCGATGTGCGGTCGCCTCAAGCCAGGGCCGGCAGGCCCGCCACGCCTCGCGCCGTGACCGCCCTGCCCTCGCGTCGACGCATGCGATGGCCACTGCTGGTGCTGGCAGTAGCCGCCGGCAGCGCCTGGCTGCTATGGGATTCCACTCCCCCGCCGGCAGCGCCCACTACGCCCGCGCAAAGCATGCCGGCCGGTGTGCCGGACCAGCCCGAGCAGGCCGCACCGGCCATGCTCGAGATGGGCATGGATACCGACGCCGTGCGCACCATCGAGGGCGAGCCGGTGCTGATCGACGGAGACCGCTGGGAATACGGACCGTCCTGGGTTCGCTTCGAAAACGACAAGCTGGCGGACTGGTACAGCTCGCCGCTGCGTCCGCTCCGGACGACCACAGCGCATCCGCCCTCGGCGCGCGATTGACCTGGCCGCGGAGACCACTCGACCATGTGTGGAATCGCGGGATTTTATGGAACCACGCCGGCGCCCGCTGAGGCACTCGCCACGCTTGAACGGATGATCCATACCCTGCATCACCGCGGCCCGGACGGTTACGGTTTTCATGTCGGGCCCGGCATCGGCCTAGCCCATGCGCGGCTGTCGATCATCGACCTGCTCAGCGGCGAACAGCCGATCCACAACGAGCGGCGGAACGTGTGGACCGTCTTCAACGGCGAAATCTTCAACTATCCGGAATTGCGCGCCGCGCTGGAAAAGCAAGGCCATCGCTTCTACACGCAGTCCGACACCGAAGTGATCGTGCATCTGTATGAAGAGTACGGCGATGCCTTCGTCGAACATCTCAATGGGCAATTCGCGATCGCGTTGTGGGACGACGAACGCCGACGCCTGTTGCTGGTGCGTGACCGGGCCGGCATCCGGCCGCTGTTCTACACGCGTGCCGCCGGCAGCCTGTGGTTTGGCTCGGAAATCAAATCGCTGCTGGCCGCGTTGCCGCAGGGCGCGGCGCTGGATCCTTTGGGTCTGGTACAGACCTTCAGCTACTGGGGTCCGGTCGATCCGCATACCCTGTTCAAAGATGTCTGCAGCCTGCCGCCCGGTCATATCCTGGTGATCGACGGTGACGGTAGAGAAACGCTGTCCAGCTACTGGGAATGGAACTTCCCTTCCGCGAGCGAGCCGGCAAGCGCGGGCCGCGCCTACGCCTCGGTAGAGGAAGCGAGCGCCGCGCTGCGCGCACTGCTGATCGACGCGGTGCGCCTGCAATTGCGCGCCGATGTGCCGGTTGGCGCCTATCTCAGTGGCGGACTCGATTCCTCCGGCATCGTGGCCTTGATCCGCGGCTTCACGGAAACACCGGTACGCACATTTTCAGTGGCGTTCGAGGATGCCGAGTTCGACGAGAGCACACATCAGGCGGCGATGGTCCGTTATCTCGGCACCGACCACACCACCCTGCACTGCTCGCGCAGGGACATCGGCGAAGCGTTTCCGCAGCTGATCCGGCACACCGAGGCGCCGCTCCTGCGTACCGCCGCCGCGCCGCTGATGCTGCTGTCGCGGCGCGTGCACGAGGCGGGCTACAAGGTGGTGCTGACCGGCGAAGGTGCCGACGAGGTGTTCGGCGGCTACGACCTTTTCAAGGAAGCGAAGATACGCCGTTTCTGGGCACGACAGCCCGGATCCACATTCCGGCCGAAGCTGCTTGGACGCCTATATGGCTATCTGGATCATTCGCCGGTCGCCAGCGAAGCACTTGCGCAAGCGTTCTTCAAGCGCGGGCTCGAGCATATCGACCGGCCGATCTTTGCGCACGCGCCGCGCTGGACCACCTCGCAGCGGGCGCTCGCGTTCCTGTCGGATGAGCTGCGGGCGAGTGTGGGCGACTGGGATCCGCTGACCTGGTACGAACAGCGGCTGCCTGCCGGCATCATGTCGTGGAGCCCGCTGGGGCGCGACCAGTACGTCGAGGCGAAATCGCTGCTCGCGGCCTATCTGCTGCCCGCGCAAGGCGACCGCGCGGCCATGGCGAACTCGGTGGAAGGCCGCTTCCCCTTCCTCGATCATCGCCTGATCGAATTCGCCGCACGGCTGCCGCCAAGCTGGAAGATCCGCGGCCTGACCGAGAAGTACCTGCTGCGCCGCGCGCTGAGCGGCCTGCTACCGGAGGAGATCCTGAAGCGCACCAAGCAACCGTACCGCGCACCCGATAGCCAGAGCTTCTTCTTCGACGGCGAACCGCTGGACTATGTGGCCGACCTGATGAGTGGCGAACGCATCCGCGCGGCCGGCTATTTCAACGCCGCGATGGTGGGCCGGCTGTTCGACAAGTGTCGCCACAACCGGGCGATCGGTTTCGCCGACAACCAGGCCTTCGTCGGTATCCTTTCCACCATGTTGCTCGACGAATCGTTCATGCGTCGATCTGCCGGGTGATTCGCACGATAATCCTTGGCGACTGCTCGATTCGAAACTCTTCCGGCGCGCCGCCTGTCTCCCCCCAACGAGGAACCGCATGTCAAGCGAAGCAAGCATCATTGAAGCCAAGGTGCGCGGCTACATCCTGGAAAATCTCATGTTCAGCAGCAACCAGGCCGAACTGCCCAACGATGCCTCGCTGCTGGAGCGCGGTGTGATCGATTCCACCGGCGTGCTCGAGATCATCCTCTTCCTCGAAGGCGAATTTGGCATCGAGGTCAAGGCCAGCGAGATGCTGCCGGAGAACTTCGATTCGGTGAACAACATGGTGCGCTTCGTCAGCCGGCTGCAAGACGCTCGATGAATCCGCATCCCGCGCGCCTGCTGCACGAGAGCCTGCTGGCCGTAGCCACGCAACCGGCGCTCGTGCACAAGAGCGTGGCCGTCATCGATGGCGTGGCGCATACCTACGGCGAACTGCTGGATGGCGCCTCGCGGCTGGCGGCAGCGCTTCAAGGCCACGGTCTCGAGCGCGGCGATCGCGTGGCCATCTACATGGACAACAGCTGGCCGTGCGTGGTGTCGATCTACGCGACCTTGCTTGCCAGCGGCGTCTTCCTGCTGATCAACCCGCAGACGAAGAGCGACAAGCTCGGTTTCATTCTCGACGACAGTGGCGCCCGACTGCTGCTGACCGACGGCCATCTGTCCGGCGAGTTCCTGCCGCAGCTCGCCGATGCAAGCCGAGTCGCCGCTGTCATCAGCTCCGGCAACGTGCCTGCCGGGCACGGCATCCTCGGCTTCGATGAGGTGATCCGCGACACCCCGCCGTTGCCGGAACCGGCCACCACGATCCCGCTCGATCTGGCCGCGCTGATCTATACCTCCGGCAGCACCGGCAATCCCAAGGGGGTGATGCAGACCCATCAGTCGATGATGTTTGCTGCCGGCAGCCTGATCGAGTACCTGCGCCTTGAGCGCAGCGACCGCATCCTGTGCATCCTGCCGCTGGCCTTCGACTACGGCCTGTACCAGTTGCTGATGACCGTGCAGCTGGGTGCCACGCTGGTACTCGAGCGCTCGTTCACCTATCCGGCACAGGTATTCGCGCGGATGCGGGAGTTCGGCGTGACGGTATTTCCCGGCGTGCCGACGATCTTCGCGCTGCTGCTTTCGGCGCACCAGCGCGAGCCGCTGTGCTTTGCCGGCGTAACGCGGGTGACCAATACCGCCGCTGCATTGGCCGATACATCGGCCACCCGCTTGCGCGCCATTTTTCCGAACGCGCTGCTCTACAAGATGTACGGGCTCACCGAATGCAAACGCGTGAGTTACCTGGAGCCGGAACTGGCGGAGTCGAAACCCGGCTCGGTGGGCAAGGCGATCCCCGGCACCGAGGTCTATCTGCTGTCTGCCGAGGGCAGTCCCACGCCCATCGGCGAGACCGGCATCCTGCATGTGCGCGGGCCACATGTGATGCTCGGCTACTGGAATCGCCCCGAACTCAGTGAGCAGATGCTGCGGCCCGGCAAGCTTCCCGGCGAGCGGGTGCTGTGCACGCGGGATCAGTTCCGGATGGATGCGGACGGCTATCTCTACTTTGTCGGACGCAGCGACGACATCATCAAGACCCGCGGCGAGAAGGTGAGTCCGGTCGAAGTCGAGAACGCCATGCTCGCGATCGCCGGCATCCGCGAAGTCGCGGTCGCCGGCATCCCCGATGAACTGCTCGGACAGGCGGTTTGCGCCTGGGTGGTACTGGAACCGGGAACGTCATTGAGCAGCGGGCAGATCCGCGCCCAGTGCATCACGCGCCTGGAGAATTTCATGGTGCCCAGGCAGATCGTGCTGTGCATGGAGCTGCCCAGGACGACCACCGGCAAGGTCAGCAAGAAGGCCTTGCTGGAGCGGACTCCCCCCGAGGATCACGCGTGAACGACACTTACCGTCAGCTGCACGACCGTCTCGTGCTTGGCCTGAATCTGCTGCCGGACAAGCCGGAGGAGAGCCCGGAAAGCACGCTGCGCGCGCTCTGGCACACGGCGGCGGGAGACCCTAGATCCGCCGTCGCCGCGCTGCACGGCGAACTGCCGGAATTGCCGGCGCACAGCCTGCCCTTGCAGACCCTGGAGCATCTCGTGGCCCGCCGCCTGGCGGGCGAACCGCTGGCCCATATCACCGGGCGTCAGCGATTCATGGGGCTGGAGATGCTGAGCGGGCCGCAGGCGCTGATCCCCCGCGCCGAAACCGAACAGCTCGCGCGCGCCAGCATCGAGCTGTTGCAGCAAGCGGGGATGCCGCAGCGGGCCAAGGTGATCGACGTCTGCACCGGCAGCGGCAATCTGGCGTTCGCGATCGCCCACCATGTGCCGGATGCCGAAGTGTTCGGCACCGACGTTTGCGAGCACGCGATCGTCTTCGCCGAACGCAACGGCATCCATCTCGGGCTGCAGGCACGCGTGGCGTTCTGCACCGGCGACCTGCTCGCTTCGTTCGAAACGCCGGACTTCCTCGGTCATGTCGACCTGATCGTCAGCAACCCACCGTATATCCCGAGCGCCAAAGTGGGCCAGGCGGACATGATCATCTGCGCACCACCGTATATCCGCAGCACCAAGGTCGAACAGATGGCCGTCGAGATCGCCGACCACGAGCCACGGCTGGCGTTCGACGGCGGTCCCTTCGGCGTCACCATCCTGATGCGGCTGATCGAGGATGCGCCACGGTTCCTGCGGACGGGCGGCTGGCTGGCCTTCGAGGTGGGCTTGGGTCAGGGGCCGGCCTTGACCAAACGGCTGCAGCGGGACGATGCCTTCGAGGAAGTCCGCGCACTGGCCGACGGCAATGGCGCGATCCGCGTCATCCTCGCGCGCCGGGGTTGAGGCCGCTCTGGAAATGCAGAATCATGTCGTTGCTCGCTTGTCATACTGACTGCAGATCCGCGGCATCTACGCGTTACCGGGGGCGATGTGGATGAACTGAGCTGGGCCGTTTTCGATCTCGACTACGCGCGGGAAGCCGAGCGGATTACGCAACGGTTGCGCGAAGTCACCGCGCGCGTGCTGCACAAGCGCGGCCTGGTGGTTGCGATCTCCGGTGGCGTCGACAGCGCCGTGTGCGCGGCGCTTGCGGTTCAGGCGCTCGGCGCCGAGCGCGTGTTTACCCTGATCCTGCCCGAGCGTGATTCAGCCGATGCCAGCGCGGAGAAGGCACGCATCCTCGCCACTCATCTGGGCGTGCGCGCGGAAACCTTCGATATCGCACCCGCGTTGGCGGCGATCGGCTGTTACGCCGCGCGCGATGCGGCCGTGCGCAGATTGCTGCCGGAGTACGCCGACAACTGGCGCATGAAGATCGCCATCGCCGGCGGCGCCGAGGGACGCATCAACCACTTCAACCTGATCGCGCAGTCACCGGACGGCACGATGCACGAGCGCCCCCTGGGTCTCAACGAATACCTGCAGATCATCGCCGCCACCAGCTTCAAGCAGCGACTGCGCAAGACCCTCGAGTACTACCACGCGGATCGTCTCAACTACGCCGTCGTCGGCACTCCCAACCGGCTCGAATACGACCAGGGTTTCTTCGTCAAGAACGGCGACGGCTCCGCCGACGTCAAGCCGATTGCGCATCTCTACAAGTCCCAGGTGTACGGCATGGCGCGGCACCTCGACCTGCCCGAATGCGTCGCCACGGCAGCTCCGAGCACCGACACCTACAGCCTGGCGCAGGGGCAGGACGAGTTTTACTTTGCGCTGCCGTGGGCATCGATGGATCTGGCGCTGTGGGCGCTGGAGCATGATCGCCCGGCGACGGATCTCGCGCGTGCGCTGAAGATGGCGCCGCAGGCCGCGCAGGCGGTCTACGATGATATTGTCAACAAGCGACGCAGCACGAAGTACCTGCATATGCCGGCGATCCTGATGGACAGCGCGACGACCCCGGACGCGCTTGCATGAGTGCGATGGAGCCGCCGGCAGCACCGGCTTATCTGGCTCGCGTCGGCGATGCCGCCGGCGATCGGGCCACCGTCCTGTCAATCTGGCAGGGCGTGCTGGGCGAGGAAAAGCGGCGGCATGCGGCGAAATACGACTGGTTCTATCTGGGCTGTCCGTGGGGTGAGCCACTGCTTGAGCTGCTCCAGCACACGCAGACAGCCACCTGCGTCGCTACCGCCGCCGCCGGATCCCGGCGCATGCTCTGGCGAGGTCGCGCGATACGCGCCGGCGTGCTGGCCGACATGGCGGTTTCCACCCGGCACCGGACACTCGGGCCGGCGCTGACGTTGCAGTCGGGACTGATGGCGGCCGCGAGCGGTCGCTTTGATCTGCTTTACGGATTTCCCAACCCGAAGGCCACCGCGGTGGCTCAACGCGCCGGATATCCCGTCATCGGACAGCTGCGGCGGTACACCTGCGTGCTGCGCCATGGCGGTTACTTCGCACGTCTGATGCCACGGATTCTGGCGCAGGTACTCGGCTGGATGTTCGATGCTTTTCGTGACGGCCAACGCGCCGTGCACGCCTCGGCTCATCCGCGGATGACCGCTACCTGGCATGACGCCGCCGACTCACGGATGGACGAACTCTGGCAGAGCTCCCCGCATGGCAACGGGCTGATTGCCGTGCGCGATGCAGCCATGCTTCGCTGGCGCTTCGATCAGCTGCCGGAAATTCGCACGCGTTACCTGTACCTGAGCGAATCGGGCACGGACTCCCTGCAGGCCTGGTTTGCATGTCAGACCGACGGCACCAGCCTGCATGTACGCGACTTCTGGTCGCGCGATGCCGCGCAGGGCATCCGCCGAACGCTGGTGGATGCGCTGGGTCGGGCGGTACGTCGTACCGGCGAACGATACACATCCCTGTCCGTGGAATATGCCGCTCCTGCATCCAGACTTTCGGGCTGGCTGGCCGCCGGATACGTCGAGCGTGAGCATCGGCCGATCGTCGGTCGCTGGTTGAGTGCGAAGTCCGACGAGCAGGCAATCACCGATTTTCATCTGACCGCCGCCGACGAGGATGAGTAACCGCTGCGGCGAGCGCCTCGATCACGGCAAGACGAGGCTTCTCGAAGCAAGATACCCACTGAGTTCGTCGACCCTGTAAGGCCAGGGCCGACGACGGCAGCAGACTAATGCAGGAGCTGCATGGTTCCGGCAGCGCTCAGGTTGAAGGAAAGCACGCCCTTGGCACTGCTCATCGTGGTACCACCGACACTCACCCGAATGGTTCGCACGCTGCCGGTGGTGGACACTGCCACGGTGTATCCCGTGCTCGGGGCCAGGTCCGTGATGATGTGGTGTGCCGCCGCTGCCGCCACGCTGTAACTTATGGTCCCGGCAATCGGCGTTCCCGCAGCACCGGTGCTGCTTACCACCACG
>DAIMGD010000007.1:0-24135 GCA_036724165.1 Rhodanobacter sp. | reverse complement strand
ACGAAAATCAGGGGGGTCATGGAAAGCAGCCGTGCTGGAAATTAGGCATTTTAGCGGCAGAAGCGTCCGTCTGCGAGATGGCATCGACTATTTCGTCGAATTGATTCACCTCCGGCGTGCCGGATACGTGCTCCGACGGGGCTCTGCTAGCATTTCGGGCATGAACAATCCCGTCCCCGCCCGTCTCGCCGCCCTGCGCACGGCCATGCAGCAGCATGGCGTCGCCGCCGTCCTCGTGCCCAGCGCCGATCCCCACCTGTCCGAATATCTGCCTGAACACTGGCAGGCGCGGGCGTGGCTATCCGGCTTCAACGGCTCGGCCGGGACCCTGATGGTCACCCGCGAGCATGCCGGGCTGTGGACCGATTCGCGCTATTTCTCGCAGGCCGAGCAGCAGCTGGCCGGCAGCGACATCACGCTGATGAAGCTCAAGGTGCCACACGCGGCCGAACACCTGGCGTGGCTGCAGCAGCATCTGCACGGCGGCGACGTGCTGGCCGTGGCCGGCGACAGCATGGCATTGACCACCCAGCGGCAGATCGAACGTCGTCTCGCCGATGCCGGCGCGACCCTGCGCACCGATCTGGACCTCCCCGGCGCGATCTGGCCCGATCGTCCGGCCCTGCCGCAGGCGCCGGTGATCGCCCACGACCCGGCTTACGCCGGCACCCCGCGCGCCGACAAGTTCAGCCGCCTGCGCAACGCGATGCGCAAACTCGGTGTTACGCATCACCTGCTTTCCAGCCTCGACGACATCGCCTGGCTGACCAACCTGCGTGGCAGCGACGTCGAATGCAACCCGGTATTCCTGGCGCATCTGCTGGTGGAAACCGATCGCCGCGCCACGCTGTTCGTCCATCGCGGCAAGCTCAGCGACACGCTGGTTGCCGAGCTGGCTGCCGACGGCATCGAGATCGCCGACTACGCCTCGATCACTTCGGCGCTGCACGAGCTGGGTGCCGCCGACAGTCTGCTGCTGGACAGCGGCCGGGTCGTCAGCGCGATCGCCGCGGCCATCGCGCCCGCGGTCAAGCGGATCGAGGCGGCCAACCCGAGCACCGCGTTCAAGGCGATCAAGAATGCCGCCGAACTGGAGCATATCCGCGCCGTCATGCGCCGCGATGGTGCTGCGCTGGTGCGCGGTTTCCGCCGGCTGGAGCAACGCCTCGCCGCAGGCATGACGCTGACCGAACTGGATGTCGACACCCTGCTGTTCGAGGAACGCTCGGCTCAGCCTGGTTACGTCGGCGAGAGTTTCG
This sequence comes from Rhodanobacter sp., assembly GCA_036724165.1. Taxonomy (GTDB): domain Bacteria; phylum Pseudomonadota; class Gammaproteobacteria; order Xanthomonadales; family Rhodanobacteraceae; genus Rhodanobacter. Next base: position 22,876 of record DAIMGD010000007.1, on the reverse strand, counting down.
CCACCATTGCCGGCTATCAGGCCAACGGCGCACTGCCGCATTACCGCGCCACCCCGGAATCGCATAGCACGCTGCAGGCCAGGGGTTTGCTGCTGATCGATTCGGGTGGCCAGTACCTCGGCGGCACGACCGACATCACCCGCGTGCTCGCCCTCGGCGAGACCACGCCGGAACAGCGACGCGACGCCACGCTCGTCATGAAAGGCCTGATCGCCCTGTCCCGCGCACGCTTCCCGAAAGGTGCCAGCGGCCCGCAGCTGGATGCGCTGGCGCGCGCGCCGCTATGGGCCTCGGGCATGGACTACGGCCATGGCACCGGCCATGGCGTGGGTTATTTCCTCAACGTGCATGAAGGTCCGCACGGCATCCGCCCACCGGTGGCCGGCGGCGCGCTGGTGCCGCTGGAAGCGGGCATGATCAGCTCGATCGAACCCGGGCTCTACAAGCCGGGCCGGCACGGCATCCGCCACGAAAACCTGGCGGTGGTGATCGAAGCCGAGCAGACCGAATTCGGCGAGTTCCACGCCTTCGAGACACTCACCCAGTGCCCATTCGATCGCCGTGCCCTGGAAGTGGGTCTGCTCAATCCGGAAGAACGCGCCTGGCTCGACGACTATCACGCCGGCGTGCGCGCCGCGCTGAGCCCGCTGCTGGAGGATGCCGATCTGGAATGGCTGAATCGGCACTGCGCTCCGCTATAGGCGCGCAACTCCCGGCGCACGCTCAGGTGCGCTTTGGCGGCACCAGCCGGAGCTTGGCCGGGATCGACGAATGGCTCGGACACAGCAGACGCTCGATCTTGCCAGCTTCGAGCGGATACGAATACAGATAGCCCTGCCCTTCGATGCAACCGGCGCGCAGCAGGAAATCGTGCTGCGCTTCGGTCTCGATGCCTTCGGCGATGGTGGTCAGGCCGAGACTCTTCGACATCGCCAGCATCGCCTCGGCAATCGCCGCGTCATGCGCATTGCCCGGCAGGCCGGTGATAAAGGAGCGATCGATTTTCAGATACGCCACCGCCGGCAGCTTGAGGTAGGACATCGAGGAATAACCGGTGCCGAAATCATCGATCGCCACATCGATGCCCAGCGTGTGCAGGGTCCGCATGGTGCGTTCGATATCGTCACCCAGACGCAACATGGCGCTCTCGGTGATCTCCAGCAGCAGGCGGCGCGCCGACAATTGCCGCGACTGCAAAGTGCGGCTTACCCCATCGACGAAAGCCGGATGCCCGAACCAGCGGGCCGAGATATTCACCGCCACGCGGATCGGCGGCACGCCGGCGCGATCCCACGCCTGGATCTGTTCGCATGCGGCCTGCAAAACCCATTCGTCGATGCGGCGGATCATGCCCAGGCTTTCCGCGACCGGGATGAATTCGGCCGGAAGCACCTCGCCCCGTTCCGGATGCTGCCAGCGCAGCAATGCTTCCACCGCCACGATCCGCCCGGTGCGCAGTTCGATGCTGGGCTGGTAGACCAGATGGAACTCCTCGCGCGCCAGGGCCTGCCGCAATTCGTTGGCCAGTTGCAGGCGCCGACGGGTGTTGGCATGCATCATCGGCGTGTAGAAGCGGAACGCGTTGCGTTCCTCGGTTTTCGCCGCATACATGGCGGCGTCGGCGTTGGCGATCAGCGCCAGCGGATTGTCGCCATCCAGCGGGTAGCCGGCGACGCCGATGCTGGCGCTGAGGACAATCTCGTAATCGTCCACCAGCAGGGGTTCGGACAGGCTGACCAGCAATCGATTCACAATCGCCCTGGCGTCTTCACGCAGGCCGAGTCGATGCAGCAGCACGGTGAATTCATCGCCGCCGATGCGTCCGGCGACATCGCCGTCGGACAGTTGTTGCCGGATGCGCTCGGCAACTTTCACCAGCAGGCGGTCGCCGATGGCATGACTGTAGCTGTCGTTGACGTTCTTGAACGCATCCAGATCGATGAACAGCACCACCACGGCAAGGCGTTCGCGCTCGGCAACGGCTATCGCGTCGCTGCAGTGCCGTTCAAATTCCGCCCGGTTGACCAGCCCGGTCAGCGAGTCATGGCGCGCCAGGTGCTCCAGGCGCCGCTGGTTGACCTTGGCGGCGTGGATGTTGGTGAACACGGCGACGTAGTGCAGCACCTGATTTTCAGCGTCGCGGATGACGCTGATGCTGAGGTGCTCCGGATACGTGCTGCCATCGCGGTGTGCACTCAACACTTCGCCATGCCAGTTGCTGCCGGCGGCGATGTTGTCCCAGATCGACTGCGGCAGCGGTGTTCCGTCAGGCAGGCTGCGGATGCTGTCGAGCCGGCGGCCGAGCAGATCCTGTGTGCTGTAGCCGGTGATTTCTGCATGCGCGGCATTGGTCGAGACGATTCGCCGGTCGGCATCGGCGATGATCACGCCTTCGGCGATGCTGGCCAGCGCCTCGGCGGCAATCCGGCGTTCCTGCTCCATCGCCACGCGCTCGGAAATATCGCGGATGATCGCCTGGCGCACCGGCTGGTCGCCCCAGGTGGCGAGACTGCTTTGCGTCTCCACCGGTCGCGCGCTGCCGTCCGCGCCGAGCAGCGCGTTGGTGCTCGCGCGGTCCGACGGGCGCGCCACCGACTGCATGAACAGATGAACGAACCGGTCACCGATGAGTTCGGCCGCGCTGCGCCCCGTCCAGGCAAAGGTGGTGCGATTGGCATCGAGGATCCGTCCACTGGTCTCGTCCACCATCACGATCGCATCGGCGGCGCTGTCGAACAGCAGCCGATAGCGTTCCTCGCTGCCGCGCACACTGGCCAGGATGCGTCGGGCCATCCCCAGCCACAGCAACGCCGCGATGCAGGCAGCACTCATGACACCACCAAAAAGCACGTGCCCCATCCAGACCGTGCCGTAGGCGATTTCCAGCGAAAACCGGTTGGCCTGCGGCTCGATCGAATCATTGAGCGTGTGGATGCGCTCGCGCAGATGGGAAACCAGACCGTCCGGCACAGCCCCTGCGGCGTAGGCACGCTGCAACTCGGCGGCCGTCGACCCAAGCTCGAAAATGGACTGGTCGGCGGAGCGCCATGCCTGCAGTGCCTCGTACAAGTGAGGTGCTCCGGAAAAATACTGCAGCATGAAGGTCATGCCCGGCTTCGCCGAAGGCATCACATTGCCACGAACAAATGCCTGATCCACCACCGCCTGGTCAAAGTGGCCTGACGCTATCGCATCGCGTGCCCGACGATCGGAGTCGAGAATGGTGTAATTGCTGCGGAAATTGGCGAGGTCCTGGGGACTGCCGCTGGCCGCATAGGCGTCCAGCGCGATGACGGCCTGCTTCTGGGCTTTGGACCAGACACTCTCGCTGTTGAGAAACCCAGCGAGAGTGACCTGGATTTGCAAAGCAAACCACGTCAAAACAAGGATCATTCCCACAACGGCCACCAACGCATACGCCAGCGGCAACAAGCGTCGGGACAAGGGGCGTTGCAACGTGAGTGGCGCCTTGCGCATGCTCACGTTATCTCATGTCTGCCCCATCAAAGGAAATACCTTTACATCTTGCAACGCCCCATCTTCAGGCCGCTGCCTCCACAACCTCCATCGGATGCCGGTATGCTTGCAGGCACATATCGCCGACGATACGCATACTTGTGTAACTACGGCGAACGCACTCGCCCAGATGCGCCACTTCATCGGCGGCAGGAGCCGTGCCCATCAGGGTGCAGACGATCTCAAGCGCCTCCCAGGGGTGTATGTCGTCATAGGCTGCATGGAGCTGAAGCCAGCGCAGGCTGCCCGTCCTTGTTTTCTTGGGGAAGCTCTCCGCATAAGCCGTGCTTTCGTAGATGGGTTGTGACCATTCACCGGTTACTCCCTCGATGGCGTAGTTGGTGGCGACGATACCGGCCGCCAGCGTCCCGTTGCTGCTGATTTCCTCGCACCAGTTGGCCAGTGTCTGGGTGCCGTGAGGAGGCCGCGAATTCAGAATCTGTTCGCGCGAAACACCTGCGCCATCGGCCCAATTGAGCCAGTACTCGGCATGGTTCTGCTCGACCCGGATGTTGCGCACCAGCCAGCGACGTGCAAGGTCGTCACCGGGACTGCGGCCATAATGCGTCTTGAGCAGATTGAGTGCCATGTAGCTCGGGAAGCGCTCGATGAAAGGCCACACGCCGATCATGAAATGAGTCATCGACACGTGGTCGAGCGTGGCGTCGCGCATCCTTGCCCAAAGTTCGTGGTCAAGCACGCTCTGCTTGGTGCTTTCACAATCGGCCACCATGTCCTGCGCCCACTGCGGGTAGCTGGTCAATTCAGTCAGCGGGCCAGTGCGTTCGAAATGATTGTTCATTTGAATCTCCTACGGAGTTGGTTGTCTTGCAGTGATTAACTGCTGCGTGGCCGGCACGGAGGATTCCTGCTGCCGGTCGTGATCCGATACCGGGATGCGATATCGGAAACCTTGATACCTGAACCGCGATGCCTGTGCGGCGGCGTTGGCCACGGCGCCAGGCCCCGAGGCGCTGTCGCTCGAAATGTCGCCTGCCATGGATTGCAGGCCGGTCGATGGGGCACCGGAGTACCGCCCTCCCAGGGCAGAGTGCCGCGCACGCCGCTTTCAGCGATATGCGTGATCCGGCGGCCTGGCTGCATGGCGGGACCCCAGTACCAAAGATCGTTTGTATATCCATGCCCGCTATGTGTGCATGAACAGTTGCGGACTTCCTTCACATTCATGAGTTGGATCGTCCAATGCCCGCATGGCCCAAGTGTCGGCAATCTTCGATAGCGGCGACCCCGTACAGCGCCATCCATCGCAAGCGGGAAGCTGGCGCGAGCCAGACCGTCCGATGCGTTTGAAACCTGTCGGGCGGCAAAACCGGCAATCTGCCAAACCGGTTCAGACGGCCAATCCCGGCCATGACTCACTTGTACTGCGGATGAAACTGCGTCAGCCTGCATCGACGTCGTCCTGCGCCATGTCTGTGCCCCGCCGACGGCCGCCTCCCATCACACGCTGGAGATCGTAACCATGAAACGACTTGCATGGTCCGCTGTGGTAACCCTTCTTCTGGCCGCCCCGTTTGCCGCACAAGCGGCGGACGGCTACGTCACCGGCAACGTCAACATGCGCGCCGGACCCGATGTGCAATACCCCTTGATCGACCAGATTCCGGCCGGATCGGAAGTATCCATTCAAGGCTGTACGAGCGGCTGGGAATGGTGTGACGTGATTGCCTCCGGCAATCGCGGCTGGGTGGCGGGCAACTTTATTCAATACGAGTACCAGAATCAGCGCGTACTGCTGCCCTCCTACGGGGTGCAAATCGGCATCCCGATCGTCAGTTTCGTGATCGGCACCTACTGGAACAATTACTACCGCAGTCGGCCGTTCTACCGCCAGCGCAACAGCTGGTACAACCGGCCAATCGTGCATCGCCCGCCACCGCGTCCGATCGCCCGCCCGCCGGGGCATCGCCCGCCGCCCGCCAGGCCACGGCCACCGATCAACCACGCGCCGAAGCCACGGCCACCGATCAACAACCGGCCGAGACCACAGCCGCGCCCACCGGTGAATCGACCGCAGCCGAAGCCGCCAGTCAACCGCCCGCAACCGCGGCCACCCGTCAACCAGCGACCGCAGACCAGGCCGTCGCCAGTCAACAAGGGGCCAGCCAACCGCCCCGCGGGCAACCGGCCGGCCGCCCCGTCCCGGAAGCCGCAAGGCAAGCCCAGGCCAAAGCAGGGTGACGACAAGCACGGCAACTGAGCGCCCCACCATCATGGCCCGTGTGCGATGTGCCGCATGCGGGCATGACGCCAGCCCGCGCGGTGGGCTCGGCGTACCTGGCCGATGGCACGACCGGGCTATGGCGTATCACGCTCGCCAACGGCTCAGGCCATGCCCTTGTCGCGCCGGAGCGCGCCGAACTGCGCGGCCTCGATGGCTGGCAGCGCGTCGGTGATGGCATGCTTGGCGTGCGGAACGGCACGCGCACGCAGCGCATCCCGTGGATCGTGCCGCGCAATGCCGCTCCGGCGACGCGCGCGGACAAGCCCGTCGAAGGCCGACCGGCCTGGGACGAACCCTCACTCGGCACGGTGATCGGCACCCGCTTCTGGTCCAATGCCAACAGCCAGTGGAGTCGCTTCGACGACAAGCTGCATGCCCTGCCCGGCGTCATGCTGCAGGCATCCCTGCTCGATCCGCTCGCATTGCCGTCGGGTGCGGTGACTGCGGCCGGAGGTTGATCAGGCCGAGGGCTTTGGCGAACCTGCTGCCACCGGGGTCAGCGCGACGTCAATCGTGCTGCTGCCCTCGCTGCCGAATACCGAATGCGACTCCCGGGTGTGCCGGGACATCACCACCAGGCGCGTCCCGATGGCGCGCAGTTCGTAACTGGTCGAGCTGCCGAACTCGATGCCGAGCAGCATCTTGCGCGCCTTGATGTCCATCATTTCCGTCACCGCGACCGGTACGCCGTCGCCACCCAGCCACACGCTCACCTGCCCGGTGTAGTGCCTGATCGTCATCTGCTTGCTGGCCGACGGTGGCAGCGGCACATCGAATACCAGCAGATGTGCGGGCTTGCCGGCATGCACCTCGTCGCGCTGACTGGAAAGTGTGGCGCCATCGAGCTTGTGCTGCAGCTCCGGAGCGAAATCCAGCATCGGCTGCACGTTCACCGGGCTGAGCTTGCCCAGCAGGTCCGCGATCGGCGTCGGCGCATCCTTGTTCTTCGCATGCATGGCAGCCTCCTGCGCAGAGCGCTGCAGCAAGGCCGGCGAAAATCCCATCTGCAGGCCAGCCGCGCCGCTGGTCACGCTGATCTGTACCTGTGCGTGCGTGGTCCTGGCCGCATCGTCGCTATCGTGTCCCGTGCTGCTCACGCTTGCGGTGGCCGCCAGCGGCTGGTCGGCCCGCAATCGGCTCAGCGTGTTATGCAGATCGGACACCGGATCGGCGTGCGCCGTCGATGCCACCAGCAAACCGAACGCCACCAGCGACGACATTGCGTAACGCGACATGGGAGCTTCCCTGGGGTGATCGAGTGAATGAGCAGACCGCGACATCGCGGCCTGGTTCCCGGTCTTGCGGGCCGGTGGTCAGCCACGTCCGAGCGCACTGATATCGGCTGCTTCCAGCACCGCCTTCGGCGCACCGTGGCGGGCGACAGCGAGCATCGCACGTCCGACGATCTCCGTGCTCAATACGGTGTTCGGCAGCAGCCGGCGCATCAAGGGCAGCAGCGGTCGGGTCAGCGCATAGAACCAGCGGTACGAGTCCGTCTTCGAGCGAATGCCGTGCAGCGGCTGGATGATGCCGGGGCGGAATACGTACACCGCCCTGAATGGCAGGCGCTGCAGTGCGTTCTCGGTGCGTCCGCGCACGCGCGCCCACATCGTTCTGCTCGCCTCACTGCTGTCCGCGCCGGCACCGGAGACGTAGACAAAGGTCATCTGCGGGTTCAGCCGCGCCAGCGTCTGCGCCGCGGCCAGCGTGAGCTGGTAAGTGAGTTGCGTGTACTGCGCTTCCGCCACGCCGGACGAGGTCACGCCGATGCAGAAGAAGCACGCATCGAAGTTCGTCAGCTCGGCTTCGATGGCCGCGTAATCGAACAGGTCCTTGTGCACCTGTTCCCTGAGTTTCGGATGCCGCTGGCCGGTCGCGCCACGACCGATGGTCTGCACCATCGCTACATCATCGGCAAGCAGGCATTCGCGCAATGCGCCTTGACCGACCATGCCGGTGGCACCAAACAGCAGGATGTTCATGCAGCGATTTCCTGGAAGGGGTTGGCTCGGACCACAGGGTAGTCCGCGCATCCGGCCAACAGGCAGCCCATTGGCGGATCCCTGCAGCCATGATGCCTGGCACGCCGGGCTTGTGCAGTCCGTCACGAAGAGCCGCCATGCCCGCTACTGCAAGGCAGGATCGAAAAGGCCGCAGTCTCGCGATCGACCGCGACGTCACCCATGCCGATGCATTCGGAGACACGATGGTCTGGCTGGCGCCGGCTTGAATACGGCCTGGAGACCGTGGACCAGGTCGGTGGCGCACGCAGGAACGTGATTCTGTCCGCGGCTCGCGAGCGCCTCAGGCTTTCCCGGGCTTCTTTCCCGCAGGTGCGGCCGGCTTCTTCGGATCGGCACCCTTGCCTGACTGCTTGTCGTGATCGCGCGAGTCGGCGAGCTCCTGATCGAACCTGGCGTTCCGCTTGCGCAGCTCAGCGTCTTCGTGCCCGGGATGATTGCCATCCTGTTGCTTGATCACATCGTTACTCCTGTCCGGTGGTTGGTGGGATCGCATGCGGCTGGAACCACCTAGCTGGCAGCCCGTGTCCCGGCGGCCTTCCTGGCTGCCGCGGAGCGACCCGCTGCACCTTTGGTTCTGGCTGCCTTCTTGGCGGCTGCCGACTTCGCCGTGGACGTCCGCTTCGCGGCACTGCTCGTGGCTTGCCGGGATAACGCCGACTTGGAAGCCGCGCCATGACCTTCCTTCTTCAATGCCTTGCTGGTTGCCCTTGAACGCGTGGCCGAAGGTTGCTTGTGCGCGCGGGAAGCCTTTTCGTCCGAAGCCGCCTTCTTGCGCGTCGATGTGCTGGCGGTCTTCTTGACCGGCACCTTCACGCCGGCGCGGCGTGCCTTGGACAGGCCGATCGCGATGGCTTGTCTGGCCGATTTCGCACCGTGCTTGCCCTTGCGCACATGTTCGATTTCTTCGTGGACGTATTCGCCGGCCTGCGTGCGGGCCGACTTGCCTGCGCGCTGGTCTTTCACCGCCGCTTCGCGTGTCTTTTTCTCAGGCATGTTGGGTGCTCCTCGATGACTTCGCGATTCCGTATCCCACGAGGCATGTCGACGCATCGTCAAATGACATGTTGAGCGGACCACGGGCTTCACCCGTGTCTCACTTTGCCGCCCGTAGTGTCGCGCCTGCATGCGCACTCCTACTGATCCGGGAGGATCTGACCATGGCCCGCCCCATCTGGACCGGAACACTGTCGTTCGGACTGCTCAACATCCCGGTCTCGCTGATGTCCGGCGAACGCAAGGTCGACCTGCATTTCCGCATGCTCGATTCGCGTGACAAGAAACCGATCCGCTATGAACGCGTCAACGCCGACACCGGTGAGGAAGTGCCGTGGAAGGACGTGGTCAAGGCGTTCGAATACGACAAGGGCAGCTACGTCGTGCTGGAGGAGTCGGATCTCAAATCCGCGGCGCCGGAAAGCCATGAAACCGTCGAGGTGGAAACCTTCGTCGATGCCGGCAGCATCGCACCGCAGTTCTTCGAGAAGCCCTACGTGCTGGTGCCGGCGAAAAAGGCCGAGAAAGGCTACGTGCTGCTGCGCGAAACACTGAAGGCCACCAGACAAGTGGGGATCGCGCGCGTGGTGATCCGCACCCGCGAATACCTCGCCGCGGTGATGCCGCAGGACGATGCGCTGGTGCTGATGCTGCTGCGCTACCCACAGGAGATGGTCGATCCCGCCGACTACAAACTGCCGACGGGCAAGGCCTCGTCCTACCGCATCACGGCCAAGGAAATGGAGATGGCCAAGCAGCTGATCGGCTCGATGTCCGGCGACTGGAAGCCGGCCGATTATCACGATGAATTCCGCGCGCGGCTGCAAGCGGTGATCAGGAAGAAGATGAAATCCCGCGGCGCACTCGCGCAGGCCGACGACAACGAAGCGGACACGCCGGAGGAAGCAGCGACCAACGTGGTCGATTTCATGTCGCTGCTGCAGAAAAGCATTGCCAGCAAGAAGCGCACGCCGGCGAAGAAAAGCGCTGCCAGGAAGACTGTCCGGAAGGCCGCCGGCAAGACGGTCAAGACTGCCGCCAAGAAGACTGCCGCGAAGAAAGCCAGCAAGAAACGCCAGACCGGCTGAGCCATGAGCCTGCGCGACTACGAGCGCAAGCGCCGCTTCGCCAGCACACCGGAGCCCGCCGGTGACGCCCTTGCGCGACGCACCCATCGGCCGATCTTCGTGGTGCAGCTGCATCACGCCAGCAGCCGGCACTATGACTTCCGCCTCGAAATGGATGGCGTGCTGAAAAGCTGGGCGGTGCCGAAGGGACCGTCACTGCGCGTGGGCGAGAAGCGGCTCGCGGTGGAGGTGGAGGATCACCCGCTCGACTACGCGACCTTCGAGGGTGACATTCCCGCCGGCAACTATGGTGCCGGCCATGTCGACGTGTTCGACCACGGTCACTGGGCCTGCGATGGCGATCCGCTGAAAAGCCTCGCCGCCGGCAAACTCGACTTCACCCTCAGCGGCGACAGGTTGCACGGCGGCTGGAAACTGGTGCGTACCAGCATGCGCGGCAGGCAGCGGCAGTGGCTGCTGATCAAGCGCGATGACGCGCATGCTGCCGATCTCGAAGCAGACGACCTGGTCGGGAATTCCCCTGTTTCAAAGCAAAAGCCGGCAAGCAAGAAGATGGCCGCGAAGCAAAAGCGCCCGGCACCGCCGCGCAAGGCAACCTCAATCTGGCATCGACGCGCACTTGCCCTCGCCGGCAGTGCGGATGACGCGATGCCGGTCGATTTCCAGCCCGAACTCGCCCTGCTCCGCGCCGCGCCGCCGGGCGGCGACGATTGGCTGCACGAGATCAAGTGGGACGGTTATCGACTGCTGGTCGACCTGGTCGATGGCAGCGCCCATCTTCGCTCGCGCGGCGGACTGGACTGGAACGAGACCTTTCCCGAAGTGGCGAAGGCCATCGCGGCATTGCCGGTGCGCGACGCCTGCCTGGATGGCGAACTGGTGGTGCTCGACCAGCGCGGCCACAGCGATTTCTCGGCCTTGCAACGGGTGATCGACGGCACCTCCAAGGCATCGCTGCAGTATCGAGTGTTCGACCTGCCCGGGCTCGCCGGGGTCGACCTGCGCGGCGCGCCGCTGCTGGCGCGCAAGGCCTTGCTCAAGCAGCTGCTGGGCAGGCGGAAAAGCCTGCTTGGCCTGAGCGACCACGTGATCGGACACGGCGCCGAGGTATTCGCCGAAACCGGTCGGCAAGACATCGAAGGGGTGGTCAGCAAGCGCATCGACAGCCGCTATCGCGCCGGCCGCTCGGGTGACTGGATCAAGGTGAAGCATGAGCAGGCCGACGAATTCGTAGTGGTCGGCTTCACCGCGCCGAGAGGATCACGCACGGCGTTTGGCTCACTGCTGATGGCCACGCGCGAGCAGGGTCGGCTACGCTACGTGGGCCGGGTCGGTAGCGGTTTCGATGACGCGACGCTGCGCTCGCTCCATCGCCGCCTGCAGGCGATCGAACGCAAGTCGGCCACGGTCGAACTGCCGGAGCATGTGCCGTTTTCCGCACGCAGCGTGCATTGGGTGAAACCCGTGCTGGTGGCCGAAGTGGCGTTCCGTGGCTGGGCCAAGGAGGGCCTGCTGCGCCAGGCCAGCTTCAAGCGTTTGCGCAGCGACAAACCGGCTGCCGAAGTGGGGCCGCAACGGATCGAGGAGAACAGCATGCAAGTCACCCATCCCGAGCGGCGCATGTTCGCCGATTGCACCTACACCAAGGGCGATGTCGCCGGGTACTACCGCAGCGTGGCGAAATGGATGCTGCCGGAATTGTCCGACCGTCCGCTCTCGCTGATGCGTTGCCCCGATGGCAGCCAGCACGAATGCTTCTTCCAGAAGCATCACGCCGACACGCTGGGCGACGCAGTGCACGCGGTGACGCTGAAACAGAAAAGCGGCAGCGAACAGTATCTGTACATCGATTCCGTCGAGGGCATGCTCGATCTGGTGCAGATGAGCACGATCGAGTTTCATCCCTGGGGTTCGCACATCGACCAGCCGGAAGCACCCGACCGGCTGGTGTTCGATCTCGATCCCGGCCCCGGCGTGAGCTGGCCGCAGGTGATCGCCGCCGCGCGCGACGTGCGCGGCAAGCTCAAGCAGGCGGGCTTGCAGAGTTTCGTGCGCCTGTCCGGCGGCAAGGGACTGCACGTGGTGGTGCCGATCAGCCGCGGCCCTACTTGGGACGATGCGCGCGGATTCTGCGAAGCATTCGCGCAGGCGATGAGCCAGCACGCACCGGACACCTATATCGCCAGCATGAGCAAGGCGCGGCGCAAGGGTCTGATCTTCCTCGACTGGCTGCGCAATACCCGCGGCGCCACCAGCGTAGCCTCATGGTCGCTGCGCGCCCGTTCCGGTGCACCGGTCGCCGTCCCGCTGCGCTGGGATGAGCTGGGCCGGATCAAGCGACCGGATGCGTTCGATCTGGCCAAGGCAGCGCAGCGGGCCCGACGATTGCGCAAGGATCCCTGGGCGGGTTTCGCCACGCTCAGGCAGTCACTGCCGCGCTGAAATGCCCGCGGCAAGGCTTCCAGAAACGGTCGCTGGCAACCCAGCGTGTTTCCGGTCGTGGCAGCTAACGCCGGCGTGCCGAAGGTCACGTCGGCGAGCGTGCCCAAACATGCGACCATCCAGGTTACGTCACTCACGATCGAGATCGTCATGAACTGCAGGATTCTTGCGTTGGTCTGCCTGGGTGCGTTGCTCGCCGGCACGGCACAGGCCGGCGAGGCGGCGAACGGCAAGCCGCAATACGGCGCGTGGGGTTTCGATGCGGCCGGTGCGCAGATGAGCATCAAGCCCGGCGATAACTTCTTCCGCTACGCCAACGGCACGTGGCTGGATCGCACGCCGATTCCCGCCGACAAGCCCGCCGTCAGCCTGCGTCTGGCGATGACCGATCGCACCGAGCAGCGCCTGCACGCGATGATGGAAGCGGCGGCCGCACGCACGACGGATCATCCGGCGACGCTGCAGGACAAGGTCGGCGCGTTCTATCACTCGTTCATGGACGCTGCGCGCATCGAGGCGCTGGGCGCCAGACCGATCGCGCCGCAACTCGATGCCGTGCGCCACGCGAACACGCGCGACGCGCTGGCCGCCCTGATGGGGCGCACCAATCTCGACTTCGATGGCACGCTGTTCAACCTCGGCATCGATGTCGACCTGAAGGATCCGAAACGCTATGCGGTCTACGTCGGCCAGGGCGGTCTCGGCCTGCCCGACCGCGACTATTACCTCAAGCCTGAATTCGCCAAACAGAAGGCCGCCTACCAGGCCTATGTCACCACTTTGTTGACGCTGGTCGGCTGGGCCCAGCCTGACGCCGCGGCGAAGAACGTGGTCGCGTTCGAGACGGCGGTCGCGCAGGCAAGCTGGAGCAAGGTCGAGCAGCGCGACCCGCTCGCCAGCTACAACCCGATGAGCGTCGCCGAGTTGCAGAAGTTCGCGCCCGGCTTCGCCTGGGCCGGGTTCCTGAAAGCCGAGCGTCTGGGCGCTCTGCAGCGCATCGTGGTCGGCGAGAAGAGTGCGTTCCCGAAACTCGCCGCACTGTATGCAAACACGCCGGTGGCGACGATCCAGGCATGGCAGGCGGCGCGCATCGCCGACAACGCGGCGTTCTATCTGTCGCAGCCGTTCCAGGATGCTTACTTCGACATGCACGACAAGACCTTGTCGGGTCAGCAGGCACAGGCCGCACGCTGGAAGCGCGGCGTGCAAGCGGTGTCCGGCGGTGACTGCGGCTTCACCGAGCGGCTCGACTGCTTCGGCAACCTCGGCTGGGCGGTCGGCCAGCTGTACACCGACAAGTATTTCCCGCCGGCCTCGAAGGCCAAGATCGAGCAGCTGGTGGCGAACCTGAAGACGGCCTACCACGCGCGCATCCTGAAACTCGACTGGATGAGTCCGCCGACCAAACAGGAAGCGCTGCGCAAGCTGGAGACCTATACGATCAAGGTCGGTTATCCCGATCATCCGCGCGATTATTCACAGGTGGTGATGCGCAACGACGACCTGACCGGCAACGTGACGCGCGCCGCCACGGCGGACTGGGCGTTCTACGTAGCTCGCCTCAACGGCCCGGTGGATCGCAGCGACTGGTCGATGACGCCGCAGACCAACGATGCCTACAACGGCTCGCTGCGCGACATCGTGTTCCCTGCCGGCATTCTGCAGCCGCCGATCTTCGATCCGAATGCCGACCCGGCGATCAACTACGGCGCGATCGGTGCGGTGATCGGGCACGAACTCACCCACGGCTTCGACGACCAGGGCCGCAAGATCGATGCCGACGGCGCGCTGCGCGACTGGTGGACGGCCTCCGATGCCAAGGCGTTCGAGGCCCGCGCGAAGAAACTCGGCGCGCAGTATTCGGCGTTCGAGCCGTTGCCCGGCGTGCACATCAACGGCGACCTGACGATGGGCGAGAACATCGCCGATCTCGGCGGACTCACCCTGGCGCTGGACGCATATCACGCCTCGCTGCATGGCAAGCCCGCGCCGGTGCTCGACGGCACGACCGGCGAACAGCGCGTGTTCCTCGGCTGGGCGCAGGCATGGCGCGGCAAGCTGACCGACGACGCGATCCGCCGCCAGGTCACCAGCGATCCGCACTCGCCGCGCGCGTTCCGCGTCAACGGCCCGGTGCGCGACATCGATGCGTGGTACGACGCTTTCGGCGTCAAGCCCGGCGACAAGCTGTATGTGGCACCGGCCGACCGCGTGCGGATCTGGTGAGGCGAGGCTGAGCCAAACCCGACAGATCAAGCGCAGAACGAAGGCTTCTGACGCGGCGTGGATTGCCCACGTAACGCAGCGTCAGGCCGACAAGCCGGCGCGCGCCAAACACCGGGCCGACTGACGCCGGCGTGCCGGACATGACGCGCGTTGCATCGGGTGCGGAGAGCAGGCGCAGCGGGCTCCGCATCCGCAGCCTGCGGCGTTGACTCGACCGGCTTGGCTGCAACTCGAAACGCCGGCGCCCGGCTTGGAATACCAAGCCTGAGGCTCGCAAAAGCACTCGGTATCCCGCGACGCAGCTTGCCTGGCGGCACCACGCCGCCCTTCGCCAGGCCAACAGCAGGCCATACGACAGCTTCGCCAGACGAACATGCACGCGGCCAGCGTGCCGAACGTGCATGCCCGCCGGCAACCCGACTTCACGCTCCAATCGACACCGGAAAACAGACGTCCAGCCGTACAGTCATGCCTCGCTGATTTACGACGTTCGTTCCTCGCCGAATTCTCGGGGGGAACTCATTCGGAGGAGCACGGGCATGATCACCCTGGGGATGGAAGAAGAAATCCAGATCATTGACGACCATGGGCAGCTGGTCGCGCATGACTTTTCGCAAGGCTTGTCCGGATACGACACATCGGAAGGCCTGATGGACAGAGAAATTCACCGCTGCGTGATTGAAATCAAGACACGCATCTGCAGCACCGTCCCCGAGCTTCTGACGGCGTTGCGAACGCTGCGGGCCCAGGCCCGGCACAAGGCAGCGGCGCAGGGCCAGCAGATCCTCATCGCGGGCATCCACCCGACTGCCTTGTGGCAACAGCAATCGCTGCATGACGATGTAGATCATCCGCACTACTGCCGGTTGATCGATGAGTACAGGGACGTGGCCCGCGGCGCGCTGAGCTTCGGCATGCATCTGCACCTGGGCTTCGACGCCGGCGCGCCGCGCATCGCGATCATGAATCGCCTGCGGCATGTGCTGCCGGAAGTGCTGGCGCTGTCCGCCAGCTCGCCGTTTTTCGAAGGCCGCGATACCGGACTGCATACCTGGCGACACAGTCTGCTCGATCGCTATCCACGCATGGGAACACCCGATGTATGGGACAGCGAGCATGACTATCAGGCGCACATCCAGCGCCTGCGAAGCGTGGGTTGCCTGGCTGAGGACCAGGGCCTGTGGCAGGACATTCGCCTGCATCACCGGTACGGAACCCTCGAAGTGCGCATCATGGATACCCATCCCGATCTGGCGCGCATCGGCCTGATTGTCACGCTGCTGAAGTGGGAGGCTGCAACACTGCTGCAGGAACTGCGTTGCGGCCGGCAGGGCCCGGTCTGGTCGCGCGCGTGCATCGATGAAAACAAATGGCGCGCGCGCCGGCATGGGCTGCGCGCGCAATGGATCGAATGGGATCGCGATGAGGTGTGCAGCACGGCCGTGCATTTTGAACGCTGGTGGTCACGCCTCGCGCCCCGCGCGGTGAATGCCGCGGAGCGCGGCTACTGGGAACGGCAGCTGGCCGATGCACTGAGCCAGGGGACGTTTTCAGACGTCCTGCGCAGGCAGGTCCTGCGGCATGCCGACTGGCGCACCACCATGCAATGGATGGCCACACTGGCCTGCGACGACGTCGCCATGCCGCAGCGCGCGAGGGCAGCGCGATGAATGCCTGGCCGCAACTTCGTCTTGAATTTCTGGGAACCGAACCACTGACCCAGGCGCTCGCGGATGTCGCCGCGCCGCACCTGCCGCAGAGCGCGATGTCGGATCACTATGCCGTGGGCAACGACGCGCTCCGGCAAGCCCTCGCGAGCAAGATCACGCACCTGGTGACGGCGCTTGCGCCGCAGCTGCATGCCGCGCGCGTGCCATCGACGCGGGCCAGGGCCGACGTGCTGGCGCTGGATCTGGCATTTGTGGAGCACCCCACGCAGCCATTCGACCTGGCGTGGGTGGAAATCCAGGCGTTCACGTCCATGCTACCCACGTTCCACACCTTGCACATGGCACAACGGCGTTTGCATGGACTGGATGCGGCGTGGCTGCCGCATGACACCCTGCCCCGCGATACCGACTGGGTCGACCACATGCGCCAGTGGGTGGCACCGCAGGCCGCGACCGTGCTGATCGAGGATCAGCCGCGATCCCGCGCCACCTGGCCTGACCTGGATGCCGCACGGCACTGGTGGAATGTGGCCGTGCACGACTGGCGCGACATGGTGCCCTCCAATGGCTTCCTGTGGTGCCCCGGCACCTCACGTCGCTATACGCATGTGTGGAACCGCCTGATCTTTTCGGATCTGTCCGCGTTCGACCGGCGCCAGGCCGAAGCGGTGCTGATGGCCGCCAACCGCTTGAGTTGGCACAGTCATCCGGCCTGGTATGACGGCATCCACAAGGGCAGCCTCGCCGACGTGGTCCTGGGCGCACATGAGGCGTGCCACTGGGTCGAGGACAGCCCGTTGTGTGCCGCGCAATGGGCAAACCCGGAGCGATGGGTGGCCAAATCCGTCAACGGGCATTCGGGAACCGGCTTGTTGCTCGCCCCTACCGTGGCAGAGCTGCAGGCCTTGCCGATCCCGCGCCAATGGATCGTGCAGAACAAGTTCCGGCAAGTTCCGATCGGCAGCCATCCGCTCACCGGGCAACCGCTGTTCGGCGAGGTGCGCTGCATGCTGGGTCTTCAGCAGGGTCGCGCACCATGGGTGATGGCGTGGATCCTGCGCTGCTCCACCAATGGCATTGCGACCATGACCGGAAGACAAACGGTTCCCGGCGAAGGGATGACCCTGCTCTACTTCGATACGGATTTCGAGCGCAACGGGAGCTGAGTGGATGGAGCAGAACAAACAGTCGCCATGACAGCGCAGCCTGCACCTGCATCGAAACCAGCGTGCCCGCGGGCTCGTGCATCTCGGAACTCGTACTGGCTTTGCCAGATGGACAGCACCGGCGCACTGATCCACGATGAGGCACATCTCCACGCACCGGCACGCTCATGTCCTGGCTGATCACCAAATACCTCATCACGTCGGCCATTGTCGTGGCCGTCTCCGAACTCGCCAAACGCAGCGATCGCCTGGGCGCACTGCTGGCGTCGTTGCCTCTGGTGACGCTGCTCGCGCTCACCTGGCTGTATGTCGAAAAGCAGCCGGCCGCGAAGATCGCGAACCATGCGTGGTACACGTTCTGGTATGTCGTGCCCACGCTGCCGATGTTTCTGGTGTTCCCACGTCTGTTTGCGCGGTTCGGGTTCTGGCCCGCGCTGGCGATCAGCGCGCTGCTGACCGTCGTCTGCTTTGTGGCGTTCGCGTTCGCCGTACGGCCGTTCGGGATCAAACTGCTGTAATGCCTCCGGATTAGCCGCCCCGCTTGTCCGAAAGTGCAGATCCAGCTGCCGATCGCGCGCAGTTCATGGCGCTACTGCTGTTTCATCCAGCTCGCAGTTCAGCTCACTCGGCTCGAAAACCGCCAGGCACGATCGGCGCAGCCATGCCGTCATCTGCTGGACCGGCAATGGACGGCTGATCAGGTAACCCTGCGCCACGTCGCAGCGGTAGCCTCGCAGCATTTCCAGCGTGCGCAGGTTCTCCACGCCTTCGGCCACGACCTTCAGCCCCATGTTGTGCGCCAGCTCGATCGTCGAGCGCACGATCACCGCGTCGTCGTTGTCCTCGGCCATGCTGAGCACGAACGACTTGTCGATCTTCAGTTCGGTCACCGGCAGGCGCTTGAGGTGTGAAAGCGAGGAATAGCCGGTGCCGAAGTCGTCGATCGCCAGCTGCACGCCGCAGGCGCGCAGGCGGTTGAGCACTTCCAGCGCGTAGACCGCATCGCGCATCACCGCGGTCTCGGTCACCTCCAGGATGATCCGTGCGGGATCCACCCGGTACTTCGCCAGATGAGCAGACAGCAGTTCCGGAAGCTCGCCGCAGCCCAGGTCCATCGCCGACAGGTTGAGCGCCACGCCGATGTCCAGCTGCTGCTCCGACCAGGCCGCGCACTGCTGGATGACCTCGTGCATGACCCAGTTGGTGAGCATGCGGATGATTCCCGAATGCTCGGCCAGCGGGATGAATTCATCCGGCGAAATCAGGCCATGCTGCGGGTGGTTCCAGCGGATCAGGGCCTCGACATGGCCAACCTGCCGGTTGTCGAGATTGAGCTTGGGCTGGTAGTACATCTCCAGCTCGCCGTTGGGGATCGCGCGGCGCAGGTCGTTCACCAGCGACAGCCGGTACAGATGCATCGCATCACGGCCTGGCTGGTAGACCTGCACGCGGATATGCGCCTGCTTCGCGTCGTACATGGCGATGTCGGCGCGGCGCAGCAGCTCTTCGGCAGTCGCGCCGTGCTCCGGATACACGGCCATGCCCATGCTCGCATCGAGGAACAGCTCCATCGCGTCGATCCGCATCGGCAAGGTCGCGATCTGGCACAGCGCATCCGCTGCCTGCGCGAGCTGCTCGACATCATGGCCTTCCATCAGCACCACGAATTCATCGCCACCGAAGCGCGCCAGCATGTGCCGGTCGTCAAGGCCCGCGCGCAATCGCCGGCCCATCTCGACCAGTACGCGATCACCGATGGCATGTCCCATGGTGTCGTTGATTTCCTTGAAGCGATCGATGTCCAGCATCAGCACCGCCAGCGTCTGGCCCTGCGCCCTGGCGGTTTCGATCGCCCGGTCCAGCTGCACCTGCAGGCTGGCGCGATTGGGCAACGAGGTCAGGCTGTCGTGATAGGCCTGGTGGGCGATCTGCTGCTCGCGCTGTGCGATGCCGTGCTGCATGCGGTTGAAACTGCCGACCAGGTCACCGAGTTCATCGCCCCGGGCGACGCCGACATCCATCTCGTAGTTGCCCTGCTCGATGCGCCGCACGGCGACCGCGAGGTTGGACACTGGGCGCGTGACATGGCGGGATAGCCACAGCCCGCCAAGCAGCGAACCGATGAACGAGAGCAGCGCGATCAGGATGAGCTCGCGCTCCAGCCCCCGGTAGGTAAGCAGCGCCCGATTCAGTGAAAACTGCAGCACGGCGCCCACGTGCGCGCTGCCGGCTCCCTGCAATGGCTGCCACAGCGTGAAATAGTCGTCCCGGCCGATCCGCGACAGCTTCGGCAACTCCCCGGCATCGGGCGACATGGCCAGCTTCAGCAACGAGGATGCCTGCGCCGGGTCCATCGCCGGCAGAGTCGAGCTGAGCCAGGGCAATCCCTGCGGCCGCTGGGCCAGAAATGTCACGTCCACCCGGGCCAGGTCCTTCAGGTTGCGGGCCAACTTGTCGTCAAGGGCAAAGCCCATGCCGAGCCAGGCAATCCGGGTCGGTGCCTTCACCGGCACGATCACCAGCTGGTAAGGCTTGCCCCCGATCATGCTTACCGTCGACCACTGCTGATTGCGTTCGGCCTCCTGCAGCAGGGCCGGCCAGTCATCGACCTGCAATGTCCGGCCAGTGCCGTCCAGGCTGGCAACGACCTTGCCATCGAGTCCGGACAGCACCACCAGATCCGCATCGATGCGATGCCCCTGGTTGTAGAGCACCGAATGGATCGTCGGCGTCTCACCAGTCGCCACCGCCTGCTTGAAGCCGAAGTCACTGGTGACCAGCTGCACCGCATCGAGCAGTTGCGCACCGCGCGCGCGCATCAGGCTGGAAAAGACCCGTCCAGCGGATTCCAGCCGCGCCTGCGTCTGCGCCACCGCGCTTTGCCGTGTCGCGTAGTAGAACGCGAAAAACGTGGGCAGCTGCACCAGCACAAACAGGGCCAGCAACATCACCGTCATCCGCGTACGGAATCTAAGTTCCATGCATGTGCAGCCGGTCGCCGTGGCCCATCTCGGGATGGGCCCGCGGCATGTCGCTCTGGTCAGCTGCATGCAATGTCGGGCGGTAGTCGCGCTGCAGCGGAACCGGACCGTGATGACGGACATTGTCGCGGCGGGGAAAGGCTTCCGATGTCCCGGCCTGCACCGCGGCAGCCATGCGGCACAGGCCGACCCGCGCCCGCAGCCGACGTCCAGCGCACCCTGCAGCCATGTTCATCCCCGTCAAGACCAGCCCATCTTCTAGCAAGGACTACGCCACGTAGAGTGCTGTCCGGGCGTTGGTCGCCGAATGCCTGATGCACCAAGCCGCCGCTGAGATCGGCGGCTCGCGAGGGCGGCTCAGGACAACTCCCGATGACGCCTGAAATAAGCCGAATGTGACCCAACCTGCCCGGTACGGGTCAGCGCGGGCGATGACCCGGTCGGTCAACTGCCTTTTGACTGCCCGGTAAAATTACTTTCCAGCTAGCCCTTGCAAGAACAGGCAGGCCCCTTGTTGCTGCCTCGGGTTTTCTCGATGAAAATCGCGCACCCTGGTTGAGGTCCCTGTATCCATCCCGCGTTGATCCTCGCGACGACCTCGGAATGGTCTGCCTCGATGGGCTTCACCCGACTGACCCTGTTAGGGTTGCCGGATGCAGATGGCGCTTGCTGGATGGGCCGGTGACGATCATCACGTGACTGACCTGAGCCATTCGATGCAGGCATCGGTACCTGGGACATCTGACACTTTGGGAAAGCTGATGATGCTGACACGCAGCACGAAAGACTGGTTCCGGCTGACACGCTGCGCAAACCAGACCCACTACGCGGCACGCCTGCTGACAGCGACCGTGCTGCTTGCGCTCTGCTTCGCCACACCCGCCCAGGCGCGCACGCCCGATGCGTCGCGCTGGCAGCGCGAAGCCCGGGCCGTCACGATCACCCGCGACGACTGGGGCATCGCGCACGTCCACGGCAAGATTGACGCCGATGCGGTGTTCGGCATGGCGTATGCGCAGGCCGAGGACGACTTCAACCGGGTCGAGACCAACTATCTGAACTCGATGGGCCGGCTCGCCGAGGCGGAAGGCGAACCCGCGATCTGGCAGGACCTGCGGATGAAGCTGTTCATCGACCCGGTCGAGCTGAAGCAGCTGTACGCCAGCAGTCCGGCCTGGCTGCAGGCGCTGATGAACAGCTGGGCCGACGGACTCAACTACTACCTCGCCACGCATCCCGACGTGCATCCGCGCGTCATCACGCATTTCGAACCATGGATGGCGCTCAGCTTCAGCGAGGGCAGCATCGGTGGCGATATCGAGGATGTGGCGCTCGATCGGCTTGGCGCGTTCTACGGCCATGACCACGAAACCGTGGCCAGCGTGGCATCGCCGTCGAGCTGGCAGGAACCGACCGGATCGAACGGCATCGCGATCGCGCCGAAGCTCACCGCCGATGGCCATGCGCTGCTGCTGATCAACCCGCACACCTCGTTCTTCTTCCGCTCGGAATTGCAGATGACCAGCGACACCGGGCTCGATGCCTACGGCGCGGTGACCTGGGGCCAGTTCTTCATCTACCAGGGCTTCAATCAGCACATCGGCTGGATGCACACCTCCACCGGCGCCGATGTGGTCGATGAATTCGCCGAGACGATCGTGCGCAAGGACGGCCAGCTGTTCTATCGCTACGGCACGGAACTGCGGCCGGTCAGCACGCGCACGATCCGCGTGCCTTACCGCGCGAAGGACGGCTCGATGGCGGTGCGCAGCTTCACCGTCTATGCAACTCATCACGGCCCGATCGTGCGCGAGCAGGACGGCAAGTGGATCGCGGTCGCGCTGATGAACAAGCCGATGGAAGCGCTCGAACAAAGCTGGCTGCGCACCCGGGCCAGCGATTACGCCAGTTACATGAAGGTGGCCGAGCTCAAGGCCAACTCGTCGAACAACACGATCTTCGCCGACGACAAGGGCGAGATCGCATACATGCATCCGCAGTTCATCCCGAGACGCGACGACCGCTTCGACTACACCCGCCCCGTCGACGGCAGCGATCCGGCCACCGACTGGAAAGGCCTGCACGCGCTCAACGAGGCGCCGCATCTGCTGAATCCGCCGAACGGCTGGATCATGAACACCAACAACTGGCCCTACTCCGCCGCCGGCAAATACAGCCCGAAGCGCGCGGACTATCCGCGCTACATGGACAGCGCCGGCGAAAACCCGCGCGGCCTGCACGCCACCCGCCTGCTCACCGGGCAGCAGGGTTTCACCGTGGCATCGCTGATCACCGCGGCATTCGACTCGTACCTGCCCGCGTTCGCGCGGCAGATCCCGATTCTCACTGCCGACTACGACGCGCTGCCCGCCGGCGATCCGCTCAGGCCGAAACTCGCCGGCCCGATCGCGCTGCTGCGCAACTGGGATTACCGCTGGGGCATCGCGTCCATGCCGACCTCGCTCGCGGTGTTCTGGGGCGATACGCTGTGGGACAAGGTCGACAAAGCCGACACCGCCGAAGGC
>DAIMGD010000006.1:0-24499 GCA_036724165.1 Rhodanobacter sp. | reverse complement strand
ATGCGCGAACGCGCGCTGTACGAAGCGCTGCTCGACACGCTGACCGAAAAACTCGAACCGCTGAAAGCCGCCGCCGCCGCGATGGCCGAACTCGACGTGCTCGCCACGCTGGCCGAGCGTGCCGAAGCGCTGGACTGGGCTGCGCCGGAGCTCACCGACGAACCCGGCATCGCGATCGAGCGCGGGCGTCATCCGGTAGTCGAGAAAGTACGCGACGAACCGTTCGAGCCGAACGATCTCAAGCTCGACGACGCGCGCCGCATGCTGGTGATCACCGGCCCGAACATGGGCGGCAAATCGACGTATATGCGGCAGAACGCACTGATCGTGCTGCTCGCGCATATCGGCAGTTATGTGCCGGCATCGCGCGCCGTGATCGGTCCGATCGATCGTGTGTTCACCCGCATCGGCGCCGGTGATGATCTCTCGCGCGGCCAGTCCACCTTCATGGTGGAGATGAGCGAGACGGCGAACATCCTGCACAACGCGACCGAGCACAGCCTGGTGCTGATGGACGAAGTCGGCCGCGGCACCAGCACCTACGACGGCCTGTCGCTGGCGCGGGCCGCTGCCGTGCACCTGGCGCGCAGCAGCCGCGCGTATACGTTGTTTGCCACGCATTACTTCGAGCTGACCGAACTGGCCGGCGAGTTTCCGTCGATCGCCAACGTGCATCTGGACGCGGTCGAATACGGCGAGCAACTGGTGTTCATGCATGCGGTGAAAGACGGCCCGGCCAACCGCAGTTTCGGTCTGCAGGTCGCCGCCCTGGCCGGACTGCCGAAATCGGTGATCGCCGATGCCAAGCGCACGCTGGCCGAACTCGAGCGCGGCATGCACCAGCACGCCTCCACGGCCCAACCAGCCGGAAGTTCGCCCCAGCTGGGACTGTTCGCGCCACCGGCGCCGTCGGCAGTGGTCCATGCGCTGGATGCGATCGATCCCGACGCGCTGTCGCCGCGCGAAGCCCTCGACGCGCTATACCGGCTCAAGAAACTGCTCTGAGCGCGCCAGTCACACGCAGCCCGGCGTCCTGTTTCGGAATATCCGGGATTGAATCGGTCAGCAGCACACTGCAGTGGAGGGCGCTTGCGGCCCCGCGCTGCAGCAGTATTCAGAACATGCCGTATGCGACCTGCAAGCCGGGCTTCGGTCGTGGCGGCGCCGTGATCAGGTGCGGCTCGTCGGCATACGGCATGGCGATATCCGGAATCGCGGCCATGGCTTCCGCGGACAGCTCAGGCATCGGCAGGCTCACCGGTTCCGACAGCTTGCGCTCGGCCAGGCGTCCGGACTGCACCAGTTGCCCGATCCGCTTGCACACTTCGTCGCGACCAAACGGCTTCTTCATGAAATCGTCGGCACCGAAGCGCTGCACGTAGAACTGTTCGGTGGCTTGCTGGTTGCCGCTGATCATCACGATCGGAATGTGCCGGGTCAGCGGATCGTGGCGCAATGCACGCAGCACCGCGAAACCGTTCATGCCGGGCAGCACGATGTCGAGAAAGATCAGCGCTGGCTGCTCGTTGCGCGCCACCTCGATGGCGCTCTCGCCATCAACGGCCTTGGACACGGCGTAACCTTCATGGCCGAGCAGCTTGCCGAGCACCGCGCAGATGGTGGGCGAATCGTCGACCACCAGCATGCGTGCACCCAGTGCGGTCTGGGCGCAAACCGACTGGGATGGTTCATCCCGACCGGCGCTGACCAGCAAGCGCTTCAAGAATCCGATTCCAGTCATGCCGCGCGTCTCCCGTGAAACCTGGCCGTCCGTGCACGGGTCGCGCACTCACGCGACCCGTCCCTGGGTGGCGATGTTCCAGCAGATTCGATTCGCAAACTGGGATGCAGCGCTCAACCGGAACCCTTGAACCGCCGCAATTCGCGCCGCGCCTGCTTGTCCGGCCGCTTCGGCGGACCACTGGCGCCGATCAGCTGGCGCTGTTCGCGGGCAGCCTCGCGCAGCACCTGGCTGGCCGCGGTCTCGCGATACAGCATCTGCGCCGTGCTGGCCGGACCGCGTCGGGCTGACAGCGCGAGCACTTCGATTTCCAGTCGCTCCTCACCGCGCTGGATCTTCATCCGGTCACCCGCGCGCAACGCCTTTGCCGGTTTGCAACCGGCCTGGTTGATGTCGATCTTGCCGCCCTCGATCGCCTGCTTGGCAAGGCTGCGCGTCTTGAAGAAACGCGCCGCCCACAGCCACAGGTCGGCGCGAATTTCGATCGCCGGATCGTTTTGCAGCTTGCTCATGGCCGGCATTATGGCGTCATCGCGCTATCGGACGGCGCACTTCGAACATGCCAGCGGACATGCGCAGGTCGGCCAGGACAGGCCCGGTCAGGGCTGTCCGGTCGGCAGCACGAGCATGTCGTGCGGATCCGGCATCGCGATGTCAGGAATCGCCGCATGCTCGGCCTCGGTATGCTCGGGTTGCGATGGCGGCACGTCGTCCGGACGATCGCGCACCACCAGTCGACCGTTTTTCGTCAGTTGCTGGATGCGCGCGAACACCTCGCCCCGTCCGAACGGCTTTTTCATGAAGTCGTCGGCGCCGAAGCGCTGCACGTAGAACTGCTCGGTCGCCTGCAGGTTGCCGCTGATCATCACGATCGGGATGTGATGGGTCAGTGGCTCGCGGCGCAACGCGCGCAGGACCGCGAAGCCGTTCATGCCGGGCAGCACGATGTCGAGAAAGATCAGGTCCGGCAATTCATTGCGAGCCAGCTCGAGTGCGGCTTCACCATCCGGTGCCTTGAGCACCAGATGGCCATCCTGGTTGAGCATCTTGCCGAGTACGGCGCGGATCGTGGCCGAGTCATCCACCACCAGCACCTTGGCTCCCTTGGGAACGCCGTTGCGCGGCGCCGCACGGCGCTCGGCCGGGTCGTTTCCGAAGAACCGCCTGATCAGTCCAAAACCTGCCATGACACGAGCCCCCTGCCCATGAGATTCCAATCAGTTTCGGGGCACGGGCGATCCGGCGCAAGCCGGCAATGTTCCTAGCCCAGCCACAGGTTGCCCAGCGGTATGCTGATCAACGACAGCACGATGCCGGCACCCAGCACGGTATTGGCCAGCGTCGGCTCGAGCTCGTACTCGTCGGCGAGAATCGCCGCGGACACCATCGGCGCCATCGCCGCCTGCAGCACACCGATGGTGAGCACCAGCCCGTCTACGCCCGCCGCCACACCCAGGACCCAGCACAGCAACGGCGCCAGCAACAGCTTCCAGCCGAGTCCCCAGCCGACGGCGCCAAGCTGGCGATCGCCGGGATGGAACTTGAATTGCAGGCCGACCGAAAACAGCGCCAATGGCGTCAGCGTGGCGCCGATCGGTGCAAACACGTTATCCAGCAGCACCGGCCAGCCGCCCAGCACGCCGGCCACGATGCCGACGATCAGGGCGATGAACGCGGGGAACGTCACGATCCGTCGCAGGATCATCGCGGGCTCCGGCTTGCGGCCGGCATACAGCGAGGCCACCACGATGCCGGCCGAGGCGAGGATAGGGAACGCGCCCAGCTGGTCGGCCACCACCGCCAGCGCCAGTCCTTGTTGACCATGCAGCGCCTGCATCAGCGGATAACCCATGAACGAGGTATTGCCCAGGCCGCAGACCAGGATCAAGGCGCCCGTGCGCTGCCGCGACCAGCCCAGCCGCGGTCCGAGCAGGCCGAACAACAGCCATGCGCCGCCAAACGTGAGCCACATCGCCGCCACCGGAAACCACAGCTGCGGATCGAACTTCACCTTCGGGATCAGTTCCAGCACCAGCGCCGGCAGCGCCACGTTGATCACCCACCAGTTGATCCCCGCCACGATGCCCGCCGGCGGCTTCGCGAAACGCGCGACCAGCATGCCGAGGGTCAGGCAGACGAACAGCAGCAGCATTGCGCTCATCTAACGTGGCACGCCACAAGGGGAAGGCCACTTATTAAACGCGATGCCACGCCCATCCGAAAGCATGGCACGCCAGCTGCCGGACTTTCCTGTGGAGGTTTCCCTGTGGAAGGCTCTATGCAGGGGCCTCGAACGATCTCTCAACGTCGTCATTCCGGCGCAGGCCGGAATCGCTCTACAACACAAAACAGGCCATTCATGGCTGTTGCGAAGTGCCAATGGATTCCGGCCTGCGCCGGAATGACGCCATGGGGGTTTAGAGATTCGCCGTGGGAAATTCCTCTGAGGGATTGCAGGAATGTCATGGACACCCAAGGCATTCGAGACGACTTCCGGGATAATCCACTCTTTGCCGTCATCGACACCGCCACTCGGCCGCCATGAACGACCTCATCCATCTCGCGCACGGACTGGCCGGCGATGAAACCGCGCCGGACTGGCCCACGCTGACCACGTCCGAGGTCGACACGCTGCTGCGCGGCTATCCGCAACTCGGCGCCGCCACGCGCATCGAGTGGCACAGTCCGCGTCCGCTGTCGGCTGCCTGTCTGGTCGAGACGACCGGTGAAGTCGTCTTCATCAAGCGCCACCATCGGCGCGTGCGTTCGGTCGCCACGCTGGCCGGGGAGCATCGTTTCATCGCGCACCTGCGCAACAACGGCGTGCCGATACCGGCCGTGCTGGCCGATGCGCAGGGACAGACCGCGGTGGCGATCGGCGACTGGGTCTACGAGGTGCATCAGCGAGCCGCGGGCGTCGACCTGTATCGCGAGGCGATCTCGTGGTCGCCGCTGCCGAACCGCGAGCACGCGCTCAACGCCGGCCGCATGCTGGCCACGCTGCATGACGCGGCCGCGGGTCACGACGCGGCCCAGCGCGATACGCATATCCTGGTCGCGCGCAGCGAGCTGATCGTTTCGACCGACCCGGTCGCCGCGCTGCGGGCACAACTGCCACAGCGACCTGGCCTGGCCGCTTACCTGCGCGATCGCGATTGGGAAACCGATCTCACCCAGCTGCTCGCGCCCTGGCACACCACCGCGCAAGCGCGGCTCGCCCGGCAGCCGCGCCTGTGGACCCACGGCGACTGGCATGTCTCCAATCTCTGCTGGGATGAGCGTGGCGCGGACGCGCACATCACCGCGGTGCTCGACTTCGGCCTCGCCGCCGCCAACTTCGCGCTGTTCGACCTCGCCACCGCGATCGAGCGCAACGCGATCGCCTGGCTGGCGCTGGAAACCGGCGATGCGGCCGCGCATGCCGGGATCGCCCAGGCACTGATCGAAGGCTATCGGCAGCGGCGTGCGCTGGACGCCGAAGACCTCCACTTGCTGGCCGACCTGCTGCCGCTGGTGCATGTGGATTTCGCGCTGTCCGAGGTCGAGTATTTCCACGCCATCACGCGCTCGCGCGCCAACGCCGATGTCGCCTACGACACCTTCCTGCTCGGTCACGCGGCCTGGTTCAGCACGCCGCCGGGGCAGGCCCTGTTGCAGGGGATCCGCGACAGCGCCTGACCCGGCATCGGCGATCCGTGGTTCAATAGGCGTTCTTGAAGCGGGGGTGCCCGGCGATGCCGGGCTGAGAGAGTCCCTTGGAACCTGATCCGGTTAGTACCGGTGTAGGGAGCTTGCTGATCCAGTGCGTCCATTCGGACGTCCGGATCGCCGTCGCTTCGTCCGCACCACGGAAGACGATGACGATGGCCTTGCCCCGCACTCCCCTGATCCTTGCCCTGCTGTCGATCCTGCCGCTTGCGCATGCGCAGGACGATGACGCCCACCCAAAAACCACCGTGCTGGCACCCGTGCATGTGCAAGCGGACCGTGCGCACGGCTACCTCGCCGGCAGCGCCGGGATCGGCGGCCTCGGCAGCGCGCCGCTGCATGACACGCCCGCCGCGATCACCGTGATCACCCGCGACCAGCTCGACGATCGGCAGCCGCGCACGCTGAGCGAACTGGCGCATGCCGATGCCGCGCTCGGCGACAACTACGCGCCGGTCGGCTACTACCAGGACATCGCGATCCGCGGTTTCGCGCTGGATCTGGCCAGCGGCTTCCGCTTCAACGACCTCAGCATGACCGGCGAGCAGTATCTGACGCTGGAAGACAAGCAGCAGGTGGAAATCCTCAAGGGACTGGCCGGCCTGGAAGCCGGCGTGGTCGCTCCCGGCGGCCTGCTGAACTATGTCAGCAAGCGTCCGGCCGACGTGCACTCGGTCACTGTCGGCAGCGATTCGGAAGGCTCGCGCTATGAGGCACTCGACGTCGGCGGCTGGCTGACGCCGGACTTCGGCGTGCGCGTGAACGCCGCGCACGAGGACATGAACTCCTACGTGCAGCATGCTGATGGCCGGCGCAGCTTCGTATCGCTGGCGGCCGACTGGAAAATCAGCCCGAACGCCACGCTGCAGCTGGACACCGATTACCAGACCAGCGGGCAGCGCTCGGTCTCCGGCTACCAGCTGCTCGGCGGCAGCGTGATTCCTCCGCATCCCAGCCGCTCGCGCATGCTCGGCTTCGAGCCGTGGCAGCAGCCGGTCGGCATCCACGCCAGCAACAGCACGCTGCGCTTCAACTACCGCTTCGACGACCACTGGCAGGCGCAACTGTCGGCCGGCCACAGCCACGTGGTGATCGACGACAACGTCGCCTTCGCCTACGGCTGCTTCTACTCGCCGGACTGCGCCAGCGGCGCCACCCCGGGCTACTTCTTCGCGCCGAACGGCGACTACGACGTCTACGACTACCGCAGCCCCGACGACACCCGGCAGAACGACGAGCTGCGCGCGGTGCTCAAGGGCACCTTCGACACCGGCGCCTTCACCCATGAGCTCAGCGTCGGCGCCAGCACGTTCCAGCGCACGCTCAACCAGCGCCCGTATGTCTACGACTACGTCGGCACCGCGAATATCGACGAGGTCGATCCGCCGTACTTCGCGCCGTCGCCGAACCAGCCCGGGCCGTCGGCACGCCGGCTGGACAGCTGGCAGCGTTCGCTGTTCGCGCTCGATCGCGTGCATCTGGGATCGCAATGGCAGCTGCTTGCCGGCGGGCGCTACGTGCGACTGAACGAGAGCGCCTTCGACGACAGCGGCGTGCTTCAGCGCCATACGCTGGAGAACAAGCTGCTGCCGCAGGCCGCCGTGCTGTGGCAGCCGACCGCCGCGTTGACGACGTACGTCAGTTACAGCGAAAGCCTGTCGCTGGGCGGCGAGGCGCCGTACTGGGCGTCCAACGGCAACGCCGTGCTGGCACCGCTGCTGGCCCGTCAGGCTGAAGCCGGCGTCAAGTACGCGTGGAGCGATGCGCTGAGCTTGCAGGCCGCGCTGTACCGCATCCATCAGCCTTATCAATTCGCGCAACCGGACCATACCCCGGAGGGCTTCACCTTCGTGCAGCAGGGCAACGAGGTGCACAGCGGGCTGGAACTCAATGCCGCCGGACAGCTGTCCGACAGCCTGCGCCTGACCGCCAGCGCCAACCTGATCCAGGCGCGCGCGCAGGACACCGGCACGCCCAGCTACGAAGGCCACCAGATCGTCAACGTGCCGCGCCTGCGCACGGCGCTGACGATCGATTACCGGCTGCCGTTCGCGACCCATCTCAGCCTGCTCGGCGGCTGGCGCTACAGCAGCTCCAACCCCGCCACGCCGAGCGGCACGGTGAGCGTGCCGGCGTACCATGTGTTCGACGCCGGCCTGCGTTACGTCACGCCATGGCACGGCCATGCGCTGACCTGGCGACTCAACATCGACAACCTGTTCAATCATTTCTACTGGCGCGACACCGGCAGCTCCGGCGGCGACAGCTACCTGTTCCCCGGTGCGCCGCGACTGGCGCGGGTGTCGCTGACCTATGACTTCTGAAATGTCCTGGTTCGAACTCGCCGCCGCGCTGGTCAGCGCCTGGGGCGTCTGGCTCACCGCCCGACGGCGACCGTGGTGCTGGCCGGTCGGGCTGGTCTCGGTGCTGGCCTACGCATGGGTGTTCGTCGACGCGAAACTGTATTCCGATGCGCTGCTGCAACTGGCGTTCGCCGGCCTGATCGTCTACGGCTGGGTGCGCTGGCTGCAGCACCTGGGCGACGACGGCCGCGTGCAGGTGGCGCCGCTGCCGCTCGGCCAGGCCGCGCAGCACATCGCGTTCGGCCTGCTCGGCGCCGCGGCGCTGGGCGCGGCGATGCACCGCTACACCGATGCCGCCCTGCCCTGGCTCGACGCGGCGCTCGCCGCCTACAGCCTGGTCGCGCAATGGTGGCAGGCGCGCCGGCACATCGCCGCATGGTGGCTGTGGATCGCGGTCGACGTGATCTACGTCGGCGAGTACCTCTACAAGTCGCTGCTGATCACCGCGGTGCTGTATGCGGGCTTCGTGGTGCTGGCGGTGATCGGCTGGCGTAGCTGGCAGCGCGCCCATCGGCAGGCCGTGCTGCGTGCGCAACCGGTCAGGAGCTGACCGCCGGCAGTGGCACAGCGCGCGTCTGCGCTGACCACGAGTTGCGGCTATCGCGATCGTGTTTTAGCGCGCGCACAGAAACCCATGCCGGCCACATGACTGGCGATGGCGATCATTGCCGACACCGACAACGGCGTGCTGAGGACGGTCTCAACGCGCGTTCGTGTTCGCGGACCCGCGATCAGCAAAAAATCACGCCCGACACGAATGAGCTGGCGAGGCTGCCGGCCCGGTGCTTGCGTCGACGCCTAGGTATTCTTGATCACCGGTTCCCTGCCGGAATCCGGCATCGGCATCCGCCTCGTTTCGGACTGCTGGTCGGAATCGTTCCGCTGATCATCCTGCTCGTCCGGCGCATTTTCCGGCGCCTCCTGATTTCGATTGCCTTGCATTGCCATGATGGTCTCCCGTTGGGGTCGAAACCCCGGTTGCCGGCCAAGACTGCCTCCGTGCGCTGACGCCCTCTGCTTGAATGTAGTCGGCGTACCCGTCTTCGGCCCGGGCCGTCGCGTTGACCCGGCGCTAGGTGTTCTTGATCGTCGGATTCGTGGTATGCCCATCGGGTGAGATTTCATCCGACTGATAGAGCACGCCGCCGATCGTGGCAGCCAGTTGATAGGTCCATTCGCCCGTCGTGCCGACGCTGTTGTTCATATCCGTGATGCTCAGTTGGTTAGGCGTCGTACCCGGCTGGGGCGTGCCGAAAATGCTCGCCTTGGGCGCCGTGCCGATCCAGGCGAAGCCCGGCGGGGAACCGGTTTGAGAATTGAACGAGCCCTGGGCGGCGTCACCAATCAGCTGCCACTTGATGGTCTGTACGTTGGGGCTGCTGCTGATGTGGTTCGCGTTGTTTTGCTGACCGACATCCAGACACGGGGGACTCTTGGTTACGTCGAGGGTGACCTGGAGAATGGTTGCCATGATGGACTCCTTGGTTGAGAGGTTTGGCCCGCTTTCGTGCTTGCCGGTATTGCTTTTCCGCTTCGTCAGTGCCGGATCTGCTCCCGCGGCTGGCCGCCGATGGCCGCCAGCTTCTGCTGGAATGCCGCGTTGAGCGGGTAGTCGATGCGCTCGCGCAGCAACAACGCCAGCAGCGCCGCATCGCGATAGCCGCTGTCCCATAACGGCCGGATCAGCGGCTGCGCCTCGGGTTTTCTGCCGAGCGCCAGCAGTGCCTCGACCTGCAGTGCGCGCAGGCGCGGATCCTCGCGGCCGCTTTTCACCGCCTGCATCGAGGTCAAGGCATCGTTGCGCAGTTGCTGTGCGGCCTGCGCATCGGGGCTGACCGCGGCCAGCAACAGCTTGGCGCTCACATTCGCCAGCGCAATCGCGCGGTCGTCGGGTTGGCGCACCAGCAGCGGGGCGAGGATGGCCAGCGCCGCCTGGGCCTGCGCATGTGCCGCATCGGGCTGGCCGGCGGCACGCGACTGCTCGGCCTGCTCGACTTGCGCCTCGGCGAATTCGCGCTGCCAGACGCTGTTGGTCGGATCATGCCGGGTAAGCGTCCGGTACCTCGCCAGCGATTGCGCGGTCAGTGCCCGCGCGGCTGGCAGCTGATCACTCAGCCGCTGCAGCCGGGCCAGCTGCATGGAGTAGTGCGCCACTTCCTCCTGGTAGTCGGTATTGTGCGGATCGACCGCGATCAGACTGGTGGCGATGTCCACCGCCTGCTGCAGGTCGCGCATGCCCGCCTCGCGCTCCGCGGTCAGCGCCAGCGTGCGCCCGAGAATGGCGCGCACCAGCAGCATGTTCTCGCGCTGGTCGTTGTCCTGCGGATCGCGCGCGGACAACGCGGTTTCGATCGCATCGTCGGCGTTGTATTCGGTAATCGCCGTGGCCAGATCGCCACGCATCAGCGCCAGCTTGCCGAGGTTGTTGTGCGCGCCACCCAGCTGCACCGCCCACTCGGTCTTGTCGGGCCGCGCCGCCACCAGTTTCCGACACATCGCCAGCATGTTGCGGTAGGCGATGGCGGCCTCGTTCAGCCGGCCGCGCGCCTCCAGTACGTGGCCGATGTTGTTGTCGATCGTGGTGAACTCGTACTGCAGCGTCGGATCATTCGCCGCCTGCGCTTCGGCCTGTTGCAGCACCCGCTGCGCCGACTCGAAGCCCAGCTGCGCGGCGTCGAGCTGGCCCTCGTTCCAGTAGGTCATGCCGATGAAAGCCAGGATCCGCGCATACGCGAGTTGTCGCGCGGTGTCTGCCGGCTTTGCTCCGGCCAGCTCGGCCGCCAGCTTCGATGCTGTCTGGAACGTGTCCATCGCCGCCGGCAGATGGCCCTGATCCAGGCGAACGCTGCCGATCTTCTCCAGCGCCTTGACGCGTTGTTCCATTGCCTCGTCGGTGACATCGTTGATCGGCAGCGACTGGAAGTATTTCATCGCGTGATCGTCGACCGCTTCCATGATGTCCAGGCGCGACACCTGGCTCAGCTTGTCGTTGAGGTCGCCGAGCATGAAACCGACCAGATCCTCGGCCTGCTTCTGTCGCCGCAACGCGGCATTGCGCGCGATCACCGCGGTGATCGCCAGCACCGTCGTCACCGTCATCACGAGCAGCGCCAGCGTGGCCAGCGACGCCAGCCGGCGGGCGCGCCGCTGCTGCTCGCGCCGCTTCAGCGCATCGAAATCGACGTCCAGCAGGCCGGCGATCAGCTTCAGCTTGGCATTCGTCCTGCCGTCCTTGCCCGGACGCACGTCGGCGGCGATCGGCTCGGTGCGTTCGTCACTCAACGCCCCATCGGTGCCCAGCTGGAAACGCAGCGCCGGCGCGAAACATTCTTCGGCTTCGCGGCCGGGGATCGCGCTGGTTTCGGGTTCGCCATCGACGATCAGGCAGAAGATGCGCCCGCTGCGGCCGAGCCGCTTGTACGCCAGCACTTCCTCGTTGACCCATGGCGAGGCGGCCGAGCGCGGCGAGCAGATCACGATCAGGTTCGTCGATTGGCCCAGCGCCTCGTTCACCTTGCGGCTGAGATCGGTGGCGCTGGCCAGCTCGTCGCGATCACGGAAAATCGGCGCGAGCCGGCGCGGGATCACGCCAGCCACGGTGACCTGGCCGACCAGCCGCTTCGGGATCGCATAGGTCTCCAGCGCCTTGTGCAGCCAGCCCGCCCAGGACTTGTCCCGGTGGCTGTAGCTGATGAAGGCGCGGTACCGGAAAGCCGGCACCGCGGAGGCCTGCGTCATGACGCATCGCACTCCCGCATCGCATCGCGCAGTCCGTTGCCGGGAAGTCCTCACCCATTCGACCGGCCAGCAACACCGGCCCATCGAGGCATCCACCCCCATGGTGCCTGCGACTTTGAAAAAGTAGCACTAAAGTGTGACGTACGTCACATTTTGCCTTCCGGAGGATGGCTGGACGCTCGAAACGAGCCGACGGCAACCGCCGGCGCATGGTGGCGAGCGTGGTCGGCGGATCGCCGACTTCGGCCCGCACGGCAGTACGCCACGAGAGGGCCGACCGTCCCCCGCGCGGCGGCTTCCGCCCTCGCCGGCCGCTGATCCGCCAGCCTGACCGGTAGCCAACCGGCGAACCGGCATCCCGCTGCCAACAACACTTTCATTACGCAGCGCTGGCGCAGAATAATCGGCACCATGAAAACCCCGATTACCAGACCACCGCTCTTGTGCATCGCCGTCCTGCTGCTGGGCGCGGCGCAGGTGGCCGGCGCGCAGAGCATCTATAAATGCACGCAGGCCGGACGGATCGAATACACCGATCATCCCTGCCCCGGCCACCACGTCGAGGTGATCCACCAGGCCGACGACCGCGACATCATCGACCAGTATCTCGACCTGGGCCAGGATGCCGCCGCCAAGCGTTACGCCGATGCCCACCACCTCGAAGCGCTGTACCAAGCCCGCCTCGACGCCCGCAAACAGGCGATGGAAGCAAAGGCCCGGCAGCAGGCCGAAGAGGCGATCGCCGCGAAACAACGCGACGACGACGCACACCAGCAGGCACTGCTCGATGCGGCCGCGAACCGCGGCCGGCTGCAGGGCGAGAACGATGCACTGCGCCAGCAGAACGACGAATACCGTGAGCAGCAGGCCGCAACCGCCTACAACGACGAGCCCGCCTACTGGGGCGTCGCACCATCACCGTACTGGAACGGCCGTCCGCACCGGCCATCGCCGTCGAAAGAACCCGTGTTCCATCCGTGCAAGCAGCTTGCCGGTGGTCGGGTGCAGTGTTGAAGGTGGCGCACCCGGCAGCCACGGAGACCGGAAAGATTTTTCGATACAGTCCTCATGTCTCTGCGTCCGTTGCCCTCGACTGTCGGAGCCAGCCATGCACCTCGAACTGTCCAAGGTCCGCCTTCATACGCTGAAGGATTTCGGCAAGCATTACCTGATGATCGTGCTCAGCATCCTCACGGCCCTTGGCCTCGAGCAGTGGGTCCTGAGCATCCATGAACATCACGCGGCGGACACCGCCAGCGGGCAGATCGAGGCAGAGATCCGCCTGAACCCTGCCGACGTTCACAACGCACGCATACAGGACATTGCGCAGGCCAGATCGCTCGACCAGTTACGCGACAGCCTGATGGAGGACATGCAGGCCAAGGTGCCCGATGCGGTGATCGCCCAGCACATTTTGAAGAAAGCGAGTTCGAACGGCTTCAATCTCAATCTGCGCTGGCCAACCCTGCGCCACGAGGCTTGGGACGTGATGGTAGCCAACCAGAGCGTCCAACCGCGCGAGTTCCTCCACGTCGTGGCCCAGATGGCGACCATGCTGCACGAATCACAGAACAACCTGGCCATGCTGGAGCAACGCTTGGGCGAGGCACTGCCCGGGAAGACCCAGGCGCACCCGCCGTAAACCGGCCGGTGCATGGAAAGATTTCACGCCGCTGCCTGAAGTCAGGCGCTCGCTCTGCGCTGGCGACGGAATACCGCCGGAGTCACGCCGATGCGTTGGGCAAACACTTTCCCGAAGGCCACCTCGGAATGGTAGCCCACACGCTCGGCCACATCGGCCGTCGTCAGTTGTCCCTGCGCCAGAAAATCTCGTGCCGTCTGCATTCGCAGCACAGTCAGCAATTCCAGCGGCGAGGTATTGCCCATCGCCGAGAAATGCCTCGCGAAGGTGGCGCGCGACATCATCGCCTGCTCGGCCAGCGATGCCACCGTCCATACCTTTTCCGGATGCCGCAGCATCGCGAGCACGGCGCGGCTGAGCCGTGCATCGGCGAGCAGCATCAGCAGCGATGCCGGCATGTCCTCGCGCTGCGCATGCGCGCGCAGGGTCAGCACGAACAGCGCCTGGCTCAGGGCGGTGACGATCGCCAGT
Source organism: Rhodanobacter sp. (assembly GCA_036724165.1). Taxonomy (GTDB): domain Bacteria; phylum Pseudomonadota; class Gammaproteobacteria; order Xanthomonadales; family Rhodanobacteraceae; genus Rhodanobacter. The sequence continues at coordinate 10,836 of DAIMGD010000006.1, read as the reverse complement.
GCACCGGGCTGCAGGTGCTTCACTTCTGTCCGCAGCAAGCTGACTACCCCGCGCAGCCCCTCCAGCTCTTCGTCGTGGGCCAGTCGCAGATGCAGTGCATCGGGCAGCGCCTTCATGATCAGGTCGCTCGGACCGGCGGTGTAGGTAAAGCGACCGCATAGCAGATCCAGCTCGGGTTCCTCGTCGGTGTTCCGTCGCACCGGCAGCGGGCCGTCGATTTCCAGGCGCATGGGACCGCCAACCGGCAAACCCCTGGCGCTTTGCATGAGATGGGCACTGCCGCGCGGCAACAGCACAAAGTCGCCGGCCAGCAGTTCGAGTGTCGTGCCATCGGGCAGTTTCATCTCGGCACGACCGGCAAGCACAAGATGGAACGGCGCCTCGCCGACCGCCGCCGGCTCATGATCCAGCGCAAAGCTGCCGGCCAGGTGGCAACGCAAGTCCAGGCTGCCACGCACATTGGCGAGGTCGACCACTCTGCTGAAAGCATCCATGAGACGTTCGCACCGAATATCGACACGCCTGAGTATTCATCCGCTCGCTGTCACGCGCAACACTGACGCATCGGTCAGGCATGGTGCCGACCGCCACACCCATCGAGGAAACATCCCATGTTGGATTGGCAGCAATATCGCAAGCAACTGTCGGGCCGCATCGGCGAGATCGGTCGCCTGAGTCCGGACACGCTCGCCGGCTACCAGACCCTGTCGCAGGCCGGCCAGAAAACTGGACAGCTGGATGCCAAGACACGCGAACTGATCGCGCTGGCAGTGTCCGTGACCACCCGCTGCGACGGCTGTATCACGGTGCATACCGCCGAGGCGTTGAAACAAGGCGCTTCACGCGAGGAAATCGCCGAGGCACTCGGCGTCGCGGTAGCCCTCAACGCCGGCGCGGCCATGGTCTATTCCGCCCGCGTCATGGATGCCGCCAGCGCCTACGGCGCCCCGTAAGCGCCATCCAGACCGCTGACGATCGCCGTCAAGGGAAACACTGGCGACTGCTGCTGCCACGGCGGTCGCCTGCTCCGCACGCCAACCATGCGATAGCCGCCGGCATCCCGGCCATCCGGGTGTTGCTGGATGGCGAGCCAGCTGCGATGGGCATCAGCTTCATTCGTCGCCTCGTGCCGCGACGGCGGCGATCATGCAAGCAGCACATGCGAGTACCCGCACGAACCCGTCCATCCATGCGCCGTGCAAGCGGTGCCTACTGCAAGCTCTCGAGGCAGCCCTCATGAACACAACCATCGCAGGCATCCGGATACCCGACAGCCCGCTGGCGCGCGCCGCCACCGAACTGGTTCGTGACACCGAAACACCGCTGCTCTACCACCATTCCAGGCGTGTCTTCCTGTTCGGCGCGTTGAGCGGCAAGCGCCAGGACCTCACGTTCGATCCCGAACTGCTGTATGTCGGCGCCATGTTCCATGACATGGGCCTGATGCCGCCGTACAGCAGCGCCGATCAGCGCTTCGAAGTGGACAGCGCGCATGCCGCGCGCGACTTCCTGCGCAGCCACGGCGTTCCCGAGACCTCGATTGAGCTGGTCTGGACAGCGATCGCACTGCACACGACACCGAATATCCCGCCGCTGATGAAGCCGGAGATCGCGCTGGTGACCGCCGGCGTGGAAATGGACGTGCTTGGTCTGGGCTTCAGCATCGTATCGGACGAGGATCGACAGCTCGTGGTGGACGCCCACCCGCGCGGCACACAGTTCAAGAGCGACATCATCGAGGCGTTCTACCAGGGCAACCGGCACAAACCCGACACCACTTTCGGCAACGTCAATGCCGATGTGCTCGCGCTGAAGGATCCCCACTTCCATCGCACCGATTTCTGCAGCGTGATCCGGCACTCGGCCTGGCCCGGCTGATGCGATCACGCGAAATGCGTGAGGCAATGAGACGTTCGCGCCGAAAATTGAGCATGGTGAAGATGGATCCGGCTGTGCGCCGGGCGTCTAATTCGCGTACCGAATCCCGCTGATCGTCCCGCCTGCGCCGACACAGCGCGGCCCGGTCTTCCAGTGGTTTCAAGCAAGGAAACAAGGGAGACAAGGGAGCCATGAACATCCACTTCCATCGTGCGGTGCCGGCGTCCTACTTCGGGATGGTGCTGGGCCTGGTCGGACTCGGCAGTGCATGGCGTGCCGCAACCGCGCTGTGGGGGTTTCCTGCGGCGATCGGCGAAAGCGTCATGGCCATCGGCGTCCTGGTCTGGGCCACCGTAACCATCGCCTATCTCGGCAAATGGCTGTTTGCCCGCGAGGACGCGCTGGATGAGGCGCAGCATGCCATCCAGTGCTGTTTCATCGGTCTGTTTCCCGCCTCCACCTCGTTGATGGGACTCGTGCTGGCACCGTACGCGCATCAGGTTGCCGTCACCGTGTGGGTGGTCGGCGCCGGCGGACAGATGGCGTTCGGGGTGTTCCGTTCCGGCGGCATGTGGCGCGGCGGGCGTGACATCAACGCGACCACGCCGGTGCTGTTCCTGCCGACAGTGGCAGGCAATCTGATCAGCGCCATCGTGGCCGGCGTGCTCGGCTTCCCGTCGTGGGGCATGCTGTTCTTCGGCATCGGCTTCTTCAACTGGATCGTGATGGAGTCGGTGATCCTGATGCGCCTGTGGATGGGGCCGCCGCTGCCCGTTCCGCTGCGCCCCACGCTGGGCATCCAGCTGGCGCCGCCGGTCGTCGCCACGGTCGCCTGGCTCGCCAACACGCACGGCCTGCCCGACCTGTTCGTGCAGGCGATGTGGGGCTACGGCCTGTTCCAGTTGCTGATGCTGGCGCGGCTGCTGCCGTGGGTGGCGAAACAGCCGTTCGCGCCGTCGTACTGGGCCTTCAGCTTCGGCGTCACCGCCATCGCGACCGGCGCGTTGCAGATGACCCTGCGCGGCAGCCAGGGTGCAATCCCGCAGCTTGCGCCGGCCATCTTCATCCTGGCCAACGGCACGATCGCGGTGCTGGTGATCGGTACCGTGATCCGTCTGCTGCAGGGACGACTGCTGCCGCCACCTGCCGCAACCACTCCGCTCGCAGGCACCGCGACATCGCATTGAGCGGTGCGATCCCGGGTCTCCGCACACTGACGAAAATCGAGGCATCACCCATGAAAGTTTTCTATCGCACGCAAACCGTCGGCAACGTGGAGGTGTTCTACCGTGAGGCGGGTCGCACCGATGCACCGGTGATCCTGCTGCTGCACGGCTTTCCCACCGCCGGCCACATGTTCCGCGAGCTGATTCCGCTGCTGGCCCGGGACTACCGCGTGATCGCGCCGGATCTGCCAGGCTTCGGCCAGACCAGGGCCCCGCCCCGCGGCAGCTTCGACTACAGCTTCGACAATCTCGCCCGGGTCATCGACGGCTTCACCGAAGCGCTGCAGCTGGATCGCTACGCGCTGTATGTGTTCGATTACGGCGCGCCGACCGGTTTCCGCCTGGCAATGGCGCATCCCGAGCGTGTCACCGCGATCGTCAGCCAGAACGGCAACGCGTACCTGGAAGGCCTCAGCGACGCCTGGGGCCCGTGGCAAACCTATTGGCGCGAACCGACGCCGGCACATCGCGAAGCCTGTCGCGACTCGCTGTCGCCCGCGACGATCCGCGACTGGCAATACCTGCTCGGCAGCGATCCGCAACGCGTGTCGCCTGACGGCTATACGCTGGACGTCGCCTACATGGCCCGCCCGGGCGCGGATGAAATCCAGCTCGACCTGGTCCTCGACTACCGCAGCAACGTGGCGAAGTATCCCGAATTCCAGGCGTACTTCCGCGAGCACCAGCCGCCGTTCCTGGCCGCCTGGGGCAAGCACGATCCGGCCTTCATCCCCGCCGGTGCGCAGGCCTACCGGCGCGACCTGCCGAACGCCGAAATCCACTTGCTCGATACCGGCCATTTCGCGCTGGAGACGCATGCGCAAGAGATCGGCCAGCTCATGCACGCGTTCCTCGACCCGATCCTGCTGAAGTAGTCGGGCCGATCCTCTCATCGCCCGCGCCATGACGCGAGGACGAAACCCGTTGCTGCATTTCACTACCAAGGATTTGAGCATGTCCGCTTCGATGCAAGCCGCCATGATGGAAAGCCCCGGCGCCGCGTTTCGGGTCACCAGTCTGCCGCGTCCGCTACCCGGCGAGGGACAGGTGCTGGTGCGGATCATGGCCAGCGGGGTCAACCCGCTCGACCTGAAGATTCGCAGCGGCAATGCCGCCCACGCCCGACACCCGCTGCCGGCGGTTCTCGGCATCGATCTGGCCGGCGTGATCGAGATGGTGGGCCCGGGCGTCAGCGCGTTTCGCCCCGGTGACGAGGTCTACGGCATGACCGGCGGCGTCGGTGGCGTGCAGGGATCGCTGGCCGAATATGCGGCCGTCGATGCCGCGCTGCTGGCGCGCAAGCCGGCCAACTTCAGCATGCGCGAAGCAGCCACCCTGCCGCTGGTCTTCATCACCGCGTGGGAGGGTCTGGTCGATCGCGCCAACCTCCACGCCGGCCAGAGCGTGCTGGTGCAAGGCGGTGCCGGCGGCGTCGGCCATATGGCCATCCAGATCGCACGGGCGCTCGGCGCCAGCGTCTACGCCACCGAGGGTGGTGGCCGCGCCGCGCTCGTCGAGGAACTCGGCGCCATCGCCATCGACAGCAGCCAGGCCAGTGTCGAGGATTACGTTGCCGCGCACACCGCTGGCCGCGGCTTCGACATCGTCTACGACACCGCCGGCGGCGCGAGCCTGGATGCCTCGTTCAAGGCGGTCGCGCGCTTCGGCCATGTACTCAGTTCGCTCGGTTGGGGCACCCACGCGCTGGCCCCGCTGTCGTTCCGCGCGGCGACCTATTCCGGCGTGTTCACCCTGTTGCCCCTGCTGACTGGCGAAGGCAAGGTCCGTCATGGCGAGATCATGCGCGAAGCCAGCCGGCTGGCCGAAGCGGGCCTGCTGGCACCGCGCGTGGATGGCCGCCGTTTCGACCTGAACTCGGTCGACGACGCCTATGCACTGATCGAGAGCCGGCAGGCGCTGGGCAAGGTCGTGATCGAGATTGCCGGCTAGCGCAGGCGGCGCCGGCCGGGCAACCCGAAAAACCAGATCAGCCGCCTTGTTTCGATGAGGAGAACATCATGTCGAGCCATGCCCTGCACTGCGGTCTTGCCGCGGCCTTGTCGTTATCCGGCGTCGCCTGCGCCGCCGGTACCGACCAGCGGCAGCTGATCACCGCGCAGACCATCTACCGCATCCGCGACGGACGCATCGCCGAGAACTGGCACCTCGAAGACAACCTGACCTTCCTGCGGCAGCTGGCCTGATACCCCGATCGAGGCAAGCCGACGCGGCGGCGATCCGTTGAAGTGCTGCGCCAGGATGCCGAACAGGCTTACCCTTACCGCGCGAAGACCGCCTGATCCCGACGTTGAAGCACCCGCCATACGGCAATCCGCACGCGTCCGACTGATTGGAGGAGACCGACGATGAATTCCATCTATATCTCACCTGGTGTACGCATCCCGTTCGTCAAGGCGGGCGGGCCGTTTGCCGGGCATGTCGCGCTGGAGCTTTCCGTTCCGGTGGCCAGGGCCATGGCGGACATGGCCGTGCCGGACTTGCTGGTCTGGGGCCAGGTCATTCCGGACGTGACGGTGTCGAACATCGCGCGCGAGCTGGTGTTCGAGGCGGGCCTGGATCCCGAGACGCCGGCGTTCTCCACGGTGCTGGCCTGTTCGACCAGTTTCATGGGCGCGATCGAGGCCGCCGGCATGATCGGCAACGGCGGCATGCACCTCGCACTGGTCGGTGGCGCGGAGACGATGAGCCACGTACCGCTGGCGCTCAACACGGCGGCGGCGGATCGGATCGTGGCCGAGTTCGCCAAAAATCCGCGCGGTGCCGCGGAGATGATCGCCGCGACGACGGCGGCGGATTTCCAGTTGCCCCGCCAGGCATGGGCCAACAAGCAGAGTGGTCGCTCACAGGGCCAGCACACGGAAGACACCGCCCGGCATTTCGGCATCTCCCGGCAGGCGCAGGACGAACGCGCCCTGCTCAGCCATCGCGCGGCCATCGCGGGCCAGGACGATGGATTCTTCGACGACCTCGTGCTGCCTTTCGGTGGTGTCGAGCGGGACGCGATTCCCCGTCGCGACACCACGCTCGAGCGGCTGTCGACGCTGCGCCCGGCGTTCGATCCGGTTGCCGGGACGTTGACGGCGGGCAATGCATCGCCGTTGACCGATGGCGCGGCGGGCGTGTGGGTGGCCGATCGCGCCGGCATGGAAAAGCTGGGCCGCGAACCCGCGGTACGCCTGCTCGACTGGCAGATTGCGGCGATGGACTTCCGCCACAGCGACGAAGGCATCCTGATGGCGCCGGCGCGGGCGATCCCGCGGCTGCTCGCCCGGCATCGACTGCGCTTTGCGGAGATTGCCTCCTGGAACATCCACGAGGCGTTCGCGGCGCAGGTGCTCGCCAACATCGCCGCCGCGTCGGATCCGCTCTATCGACGCGAGAAGGCCGGCGTCGACTTCGACCTGGGTGCGTTCGACTGGAGCCGGGTCAATCTGCATGGCGGATCGCTGTCGATCGGACATCCGTTCGCCGCTACCGGGGCGCGGATTCTGAGCCAGGCCGCGAAAGAAATCGCGGCGCTGCCACCAGGCAGCTACGGCATCGTCTCGCTCTGCGCCGACGGCGGCCAGGGCACCGTCGCGCTGCTGCAGCGCGTCTAGCGTCCACTTGAAGGAGCCTGCCCATGCCAACCCGCAGCTTCGAATTCACCAGTCCGGCGGGTTACCCGCTCGCCGGTCGGCTCGAACTTCCCGATGCGCCGGTGCGCGGCTGGGCGCTACTGGCGCACTGCTTCACCTGCGGCAAGGACAACCTGGCCGCGGTGAGGATCGGCCGTGCGCTGGCCCGCGCCGGCATCGGCATGCTGCGTTTCGACTTCGCCGGTCTCGGCGGCAGTGGCGGCGATTTTGCCCACAGCACCTTCGCCGCCAACGTCCGCGACCTGGTCGCCGCCAACCAGGCCATGAGCGATGCCGGCATGCCGCCGTCGCTGCTGCTCGGACACAGCCTGGGCGGTGCGGCGGTGCTGGCCGCCGCCGGCGACATGCCGAATATCCACGCGGTGGCGACGATCGCCGCGCCGTTCGACGTGACCCACGTGCTGGCGCTGTTCGATCCCGCATCGCTCGCGGCGATCGAGCAACATGGCGAGGCGGAGGTCCGGCTGGCGGGACGGCCGTTCCGCGTGAGCAAGGCCTTCATCGACGATCTGCGCGAGCACGACCAGACCAGCCGCATCGCGGCGCTGGGCCGGCCACTGTTGATCATGCACGCGCCGCACGACGAGCTCATCGAGATCGACAACGCCAGCCGCATCTTCATGGCCGCGAACTATCCCAAGAGCCTGGTCTCGCTCGACCACGCCGACCACCTGCTGTCGCGCCAGGCCGATGTGGAGTATGCCGCGGCGCTCATCGTCAGCTGGTCCTCGCGTTACCTGCAACCGGTACCGGAAACCCGCGCGCAAGGGCAGCAAGGCGACGTGGTGGCGGAGGAAACCGGCGCGGGACGTTTCCAGCTGGCGATCCATGCCGGCGGCATCCGCTTTCTCGCCGACGAACCGGTCAGCGCCGGTGGCCTGGGCACCGGCCCGACGCCCTACGACCTGGTCTCCGCGGGGCTGGCTGCGTGCACCACGATGACCCTGCGCCTGTATGCCGAGCACAAGGGTCTGCCGGCCGGACGCATCCGCGTCGCGGTGGGCCACATGCGGCAGAAGGACGCGAAAGTCCCCGACCTGTTCACCCGCACCATCGCCATCGAAGGGCCGCTGGACGATGCGCAGCGCCAGCGCCTGCTGGAAATCGCCGATCGCTGCCCGGTCGACCTCACCCTGCTCGCGGGCTCGCGCGTCGAAACCACGTTCGGCGAGCCACCCGCGGCGGCCGAAGCGGTCGAGGCCCACGCCGCATCGATGGAGCAACTCGTCACCACGGATGCTCCGTCGCCGGTCTAGACGCAGGCTGCCAGGCGGTGAACGAAAGCCGCGGCAGCGGGCGCAGGCCATCTGCGGAAATCGGGCGCGCGATAGCCAGGTGAAACCCGCCTGACAGGCGGGCCTCCTGCTTTCAGTACTGCACCCGGACAGCGCGTTATCCGCCGTCATTGCAGATCGTGGATGCGGTCCTTCAACTTCTGCTGCCAGACCGGATCCTTCTCGGCGGCGACCAGCTGCTTGAGGATGGCGAGCTGGGCGACGTCGAGCGCGTTCTTCACCGACGACTTTACATCGGGGTTCACGCCCACGCCTTCCCAGTCGGTGTGGGTGACCGGGTTGATCGGCCGGCCGGAGGGGACAAACATCATGAAGTGCGCAGCCAGCCGATGCGGGCCGCCCGCATGTGCGCCACCGCCGGTGGTCTCGCCGACCAGGATGGCGCGCCGGTTGTTCTTCAGCGCATAGGCGAAATCCTCGCAGCCGGAAAACGTGTCGCTGCTGGTGAGCAGATAGACCTGGCGTGCCTGGCCATAGCGCGTGCCGGGCACGTTGGCCGTGGTCCAGCGTTGTTCGGTACGGTTCTCGTCGCGCCAGTAGACGTCGTTGAGGTGGGTCGGCTTGTCGTACAGATAGCTGGCAAACAGCATCACCGATTCCGGATCGCCGCCGCCGCAATGGCGCAGGTCGATGACGAGTGCCTTGGTATCGCCGAGCAGGGTCATCGCGGCGGCGATGCGCGTCGCCACGCCCTGCGGCCGGCCGAACTGATGCAGATCGATATAGCCGATATCGCCCTGGAGCCGGTCGACGCCACTGAAACCGAAATTGAAGCGGCTCTCCTCGGTCAGCTCCGCCGCCTTATCGACGGGCGAGTCGCCCTGATCCGACTTCAGCGGTATCGGATCCGCGAAGTAGCGCACTTCCAGGTGCTTGTCGTGACTGTCGCTTTGCAGTGCATCGGTGAGAACGTCGGCGAATTTCGCGGCACTGGTCACGGCATCGAAATCACCGTGCTGAAGCTGGGCACGCAGGTGCTTTTCCATCACCGCGGCCTTGTCCGGAAAGACATAAGCGCGATCGAGATTGGCGATCACGCCATCGATGACTTCGGCGCGGATCGCCTTGTCCACATTCATGTCTTTCTGCGGTGGCTCGGATTGTGCACGTCCGGGCATGCCGAACAGCGCAAGCCCGGCCCCGCACAACAGTCCCGCGCCAGTCACTGCGGCGATGCGCTTCCTGATTTTTTTCTGCATGGTCATCTCTGCATTCCTCGTTGGGTTCATCGGTAGCCGACGAGCCCAGCGTCACCAGCAAATGTGGAGACATTGTGGGGATGCCGCGATGTCTTACAGCTCGAACCGGTAGCCGAGTCCGTAGACAGAATGGATCACCTCGATCTCGGGCATCACCGCGGCGAGTTTCCGGCGCAGATTCTTGATGTGGCTGTCGATCGCGCGATCAGTGACATCGAGGTTGTCGCGGCTGGCCAGATCCAGCAGCTGCGCGCGCGAAAAGATCGTGCCCGGGCGCTTCGCCATCGCGGCGAGCAGGCTGTATTCCGTCGGCGTGAGGTCCAGCCGTTGCGCGCTGATGCGCACGCTGCGCGCGGCCTCGTCGATCTCGACCCACCGCGAGTTGTCGTCCGGTTGGCGCGCGCGCCGCAGGATCGCCTTGATGCGCGCAACCAGCTCGCGCGGACTGAACGGCTTGCACAGATAATCGTCGGCGCCGGTTTCCAGTCCCAGCAGCCGATCGATCTCCTGCACCCGCGCGGTGACCATGATGATCGGCACCTCGGAGAATTCCCGCACCGCATTGCACAGCGCCAGGCCGTCGAGGTTCGGCAACATGATGTCCAGCACGATCAGGTCGGGTACGGCGCGCTGCACGCTGGCGAGGGCTTCGCGACCATCGGCGATCACCCGCGCCGCGTAGCCCGCAGCGGTCACGTAGTCGGCCATCACCGAGGACAGCTCGCCTTCGTCTTCAACGATAAGGATGTTTGCGCTCATCTCAGCTTTCCAGCGGCAGCACGATGGTGGCGCGTAGGCCGCCCAAGCGTGACGCCGCAAATTCCAGTCGACCGTCGTGCGCAGCGAGGATATGCCGGCTGAGCGCCAACCCCAGTCCTGTGCCACCGAGCTGCCGGTTGCGCGAGGATTCGACGCGGAAGAATCGCTCACCCAGGCGATCGAGCAAGTTCGCGGGAACCGCTGGCGCCGAGTCGTCGATCGCGACATGCAACGCGTGGCCGACCATCGTGCCGCTGACCACGATGCGACCGCCGGCATCGGTGTAGCGCAGGCTGTTTTCCAGCAGGTTGCCGACGACCTGGCGCAGTCGTTCCACATCGCCATGCAACAGCGTGCGCGGCGGCATCGCGCCAAACGAAACGGTGAGCCCGGCGATGCGGAACTTATCGGCAAAGCCCGCGAGCACGTCCTGCACCAGTTGCCACGCATCCATCGCGGTCTTGTCGTACTGCCGTTGCCCCAAGTCTGCGCGCGCCAGTTCGTGCAGTTCGTCGACCAGCTTGGTCAGCGACTGCACTTGCCGCAGCATCAGTGCGATGGTGTCGGACGTAGGCGCACGAATGCCGTCCTGCAGCGCCTCCATCTGCGCGCGCAGCACGGAAAGCGGCGTGCGCAATTCATGCGAGGTATCGGCCACCCACTGCTGACGCCAGCGCTCGGTGTCCTGCAGCCGCGCCGCGACCTGATTGAAAGTGTCGGCCAGTTCGCCAAGCTCGTCGCTGCGTCGTATCAACAGCCGCGTGGCGAACTGCCCCTGCCCCAGCCTGCGCGCGCCATCGACCAGCTGCTTCACCGGCTT